>JANXWR010000195.1 GCA_025351025.1 Burkholderiales bacterium
CTCGTTGTCGATCCCCTCCAGCAGCCACTCGACGGCGGCCTGGAAGCGCCCCGGCACGCCCGAGGTCGCCTTGCGCGCCGCCAGCCACATCACGAAGCAGCCCAGCACGCCGAGCGCGATCGAGAAGAAGACCGAATCGAAGTTGATGACGGAGAAATCGACCAGGCCCTTCGGCTTGCCGGTACCGAAATGGGTCAGGTGGTGAATGATGTATTCACCCGAGGTCTGTGCGTGCTTTTCGGCTGCCATGTCTGTCGGAGGTCTTTGCGTGATTCAGTGGCTTCGCGCCGGCCGGCCGCGCCAGAGCAGCGCGAAGGGATAGGTCTGCATGCACAGCACCAGCGTCGCCAGCATCAGCGGCCAGTTCAGGCCGGGCACGATGCGCGCGGCGAGCGCGAGCATGACGACTGAGACGACAATCTTCACCGTCGCCCAGCCCATCACGCTGACGGTACTGCTGAGCGGCGAGATGGTGCCGAGCCGGCTGGTGGCGCCGCGCGCCATGAGGGCGCCGGGCACCGCTACGACCGCGGCGCCGTAGAGCGCCGAAGCGACCAGCAGACGATCGCCGGTGTAGGCCTGGACGAGGGCGGCGACGACGAGGCCGACGAGTACCTGCGCGGTTACGACGCGCCACGGCGAAAGCACCGGCTGGCGGGCGACAAGATCGTCGGCTTCGGCGCGCGTCAGAGGCCGGACCGGCGCTTCACGCTCGTCGTCGAAATCATGATTTTCGAAAGCGGCACGGCCGTCGCCGCGGATCACCGCGTCGGGGGAGGGGCGCGGCAGGGCGACTTTCAGCACAGCCCAAGATTATACGTAATAACCCACCCGTCCCAGCCCGACTAGGCAAGAGGCGCGGCCAGCGCGACCGGCAATCCCGCGACCTCGGCGCCGAACGCGAACACGCATCCCGAGTCCGGAAGGCGCGCCAGCTCTTCGGCCGTGCGACCGGCGCGCGCCGTCGTCACGTAGACCGTCTTCAGGTCCGGGCCACCGAAGCAGGGCATGGTCGTGCATAGCGCCGGCACGCGAACCTCGCGCAGCAGCTCGCCGGCCGGCGAGAAGCGCAGCACCCGGCCGCCCTCGTACATGGCGGCCCAGTAGCAGCCCTCGGCGTCGACCGTGGCGCCGTCGGGCCGCCCGCCGTAGCCGGCCAGGTTCCCGTCGGCGGGCTTGGGCGCAAAGCTCAGGAAGACGCGACGGTTGCGCGTCGCGGCCGTGCCGAGGTCGTAGTCGAAAGCCCAGACGGTGTGCGCCGCCGTATCCGACCAGTACATGGTCCGGCCGTCGGGGCTCCAGGCGAGGCCGTTGCTGACCGTGATGCCGTCGTGCCGTTGCGCGAGCCGACCGGCGTCGAAGCAGTAGAGCGCCGCCTGCGGACGGCGTGGCTCGTCGATCGTGCCGACCCAGAAACGGCCCGCGGGATCGCACTTGCCATCGTTGAAGCGCGTCGTGCTCGTGTCGTACGGCGCGTCGGCAACCTTGGTGCGGCGATCGTCGCGCGGATCGAAGTGCCAGAGGCCGTCGCGCAGGGCGAGCAGGAAGCTGCCGTCCGCGCAGGGCGCGGCGCTGCCGACGTCGGTGTGAAAGTCCCAGTGGCGGCTCTCGTTTGTCGCCGGCTGGAAACGGTTCAGGCTATGCCCCGGAATGTCGCAGTACCAGAGCGCCTGCTCGCCGGCCAGCCACATCGGCCCTTCGCCGAGCAGCGATGGCGTGGCGACAGCGACTCGGACTGAGTTGTCGTGCTGGCTCATGGCCGCTCGCGTCGCCGCACACGTGGCGCCAGCCCAACAATGTTCGTCAGCGCACAGACCGCGGAGGAATTTATCGTCACGCTGCAACTCGAAGTTGATCCACGGCAATCTCACGCGCCGGTTTGAAGCGTGTGATGGTGGCACAGGTTTCGGAGGTCGATTGATGAACCAGGCAACGTTCCACGCGGACCCCGTCAGGGCGTCGACTTTCTCTTCCCTGCTTGTCCTGATGCTCTTTCTGCTCGCCGCGTGGCCGGGTGCCGCAGAGGCCATCCCGGCCTTCAATCGACAAACCGGGCAGAACTGCGTGGCCTGCCATGCCGGCGGCCAGTTTCCCGAGCTGACGCCCTACGGTCGGCTCTTCAAGCTCACCGGCTACACCATCGGCGAGCGCGCGCTGCCGATCTCGGCCATGGCGGTGGTCAGCCTGTCGCATGTGTCCAACACATCGAAGAGCGACGACCCGGGCGCCGATTTCCAGAAGAACAACAAGCCGGTCCTTGCGACGGTCAGCCTTCTGCTCGGCGGCAAGGTCACCGACAACATCGGCGCGTTCGCGCAGGTCACGTACAACCCTTACGCCAGCCAGTCGGCGGACGGCAGCTTCCACGGCCACACCAACGCCGACAACATCGACATCCGCTACGCCGACCGCTTCATCGGCGAGCAGCGCGACCTGATCTTCGGCTTCAGCGCCAACAACAACCCCTCGGTCTCGGACCCGTGGAACACCGCCGCGGCGTGGATGCAGTATGTGCCGGTGCCGAGCCCTACGAGCAGCCGCTTCATCGACGGCAATGCGCCGTATCCCAAATTCGGTGCCGGCGGAAATATCGCCGGGCTCACGGCCTACGCATTCTGGAACAAAGCGGTCTATGCGGAACTGGGCGGCTATGTCACCTCGAAAGGTCCGCTCAGAATATTCAGTGCCGGCGTGGCGAATGCCAACAACACGAAACTGAGCGGCGTCAACCCCTACTTGCGCCTGGCCTACAACCGCGAATGGGGCGCGCACAGCCTGATGCTCGGCACTTCCGGCATGGTGGCGCGCGTCTACGACGATCCCCTCGACACGTCGAATCCGGCCAGTCTCGACCGCTTCACCGATCTCGCCGTCGATGCGCAGTACCAGTACCTGCTCGACCCGCATTCGGTGACGGCGCAGCTGGTGTTGACGAGCAACCGGCATCGCCTTCCGGCCGCCTTGGGCAATCAGCCGGTGGCCTTCGTCGATGCGGCCGGGAACGCGCTCGCCAACACCAATACAGCCGACACGAACCACGTCATTCGTGCCAAGCTGACCTACGTGTACCGGGCGCGCTATGGCGGCAGCATCGGCCTCTTCAGCCTGACCGGAACGCACGACACGGCCTACCTGACGGCCGGCCTCGAGCCCGGCTCGCTGACCATCAACCCCGATCCCGCAAGCGCGGCGCCCTCGGTTCGAGCGGTGGACGGCAACCGCACCGGCAGCCCGGCCACGAACGGGGTCACGCTCGAGGCGTTCTGGACGCCGTTCCAGTACCTTCGCATCGGTGCGCAGTACACGGCCTACGGCCGCTTCAACGGCGCCTCGAAGAACTACGACGGATTCGGCCGCAACGCGAGCGACAACAACACGCTGATCATCTACACCTGGCTGGCGTACTGAGCTCGCGCGCCATGCCGATGAACGACCGGAGAAAGCCAATGAAATACGCGACCCTGGGCCTACTCGCCGCGGCAGCCGTCGCCGCCGGTTGTGCCAATCTCGAACGATCGCGCGACCTGAACAATCCCAAGGTGCCGGCCGCGATCCTGGCGCAGCAGGTGTGCTCGAACTGCCACGGCCTAGCGGGCGTCGCCACGTCGCCCAACTTTCCCAACCTGGCTGCCCAGTCGGAGGCCTACATCGTCGCCCAGCTCACCGTCTTCAAGAGCCATGACCGGCGCGACCCCGAGGGCTACGAATACATGTGGGGGTTGAGCCGCAGCCTCACCGAGCAGCAGATCAACGGGCTGGCCGCCTACTTCGCGGCCCAGCCGGCACCACGTCAGGAGATCGAAGGCGACCGCGCCCGTCTTGCCGCCGGCAAGGCGATCTTCGAGTCGGGCGTCGCCGCCAAGAGCATTCCGGCGTGTGCCGGCTGCCACGGCGCGCAAGGCCAGGGCGTCGCGACCTTTCCGCGCATCGCCGGCCAGCATGCCGACTACCTGGTCAAGCAGCTCATCGTGTTCCAGCGCACCGAAGAGCGGCCGGAAGGCGCGGTCATGAAGGTCGTCGCCCACGACCTGACGCCGGAAGACATCGAGAACGTCGCGGCCTATCTGCAGGCGATGCCGAGCTTGTAGCCGTCCGAACGACCTCCTGCGCGTCGCCCCGGCGTTCAGCCCGTCAAACGACCGCGACGTCGAGGCGCATCGACGCCTCGAGCGTCGTACCCGGCGCCAGTGCGACCAAGCCGCACGACGCCGGATCGGCCATGTGGATCGCGTTGTTGACGTGGCTCACCGGCTCGACGCAGAAGTGGTCGTGGATCGGCGGCGTATAGACGACGAGATAGGGCAAGGACGAGGAGAGCTGCAGCGAGAAGCGCTCGTCGCGGATGCGGGCCGGGCCGCGCCAGCCTTCGAAGCAGTTGTCGAAGTCGAGGTGCGAGAGGTCGCTGTCGATGCCGGGCTGCGCCACCTTGCGCGTCGGCAGCAGGGTCGCGTCGGCCTCCCAGCGATCGGAAAGCTCGATATGCAGGCGGCTGCGCAGGCGCTTGACGAAGTAGGGATGCCAGCCGAGGCCGACCGGCGCGTTGAGCGCGGCGGTGTTCGTGAATTGCAGGCGCACGCTGAACGACTCGGCGCTCAGCGTGAAGTACTGGCGCACCGTGAAGGCGAACGGCCAGTCGGCATCGGCCTCATGCACCAGCTCGAGCACGACCTCGAGCACGCTCGACGAGACGATCTGCCACGGCCGCTGCCAGCCGATGCCGTGCAGCGAGTGCGGCGAGTCGGGCACGTTGGCGCGCGTCGTGTAGTCGTGGCCCTTCCAGCGAAAGCGCCGGTAGCCGAGCCGGTTGGAGTAGGGCAGCAGCGGATACATCGCGGAGGCACGCACGTCGATCAGCGCCGCCGGCTCGGTCGAGCGCAGGATCGGCGTCTCGCGATGCCAGAAGCCGGCAACGGCGCCGCCGAGGTCGGGGCGGACAGCCAGGCGCAAGGCGCCGGCGTGGAGTTCGTGGTTCAAGTCAGTGCCCGCCCGGCCGCACGAAGGGCACTGCGCCTCCTCGGGGGGAGCGAGCGAAAGTGAGCGTGGGCGTCATGTCAAATCCGCTTTCAGGTAGTGCGCGCCGGCGATCGGGTTGAAGTAGTACGGCGGAATCTCTTCGAAGCCGAGCGTGGCATAGAGCTCGCGCGCCGCCTCCATCTCGTCGAGCGTATCGAGCAGCATCGCCGAGTAGCCGGCGCGCCGGGCCTCGTCGAGCAGCGCCTGAGCCATCAAGCGGCCGAGGCCGAAGCGGCGAAAGCCCGGCCGCACGAAGAGCCGCTTCATCTCGCAAGCGTTGGCGTAGTCGACCTCGGCGAGCGACCGCAGTGCGCCGCAGCCGGCCGCCTCGCCGTCGACGAGGGCGAGCAGCAGATAGCCGGTCGGCGCCGCGTAGTCGCCGGGAAGCGAGGCGAGCTCGGCCTCGAAATTCTGGAAGCAGAGGTCGATGGCCAGGCTCGCCGCGTACTCGCGAAAGATAGTCGCCGCCTGGGCCAGCTCGGCCGCGGTCTCGGCGCGACGCAGCTCGATCTCGGGCATGGCCGCGACCGGACGCTTCTTCGACCGGGACGTGCTCACGCGTCGAGTCTGGCGATGGCGGCGACGCCGATCGCGCACGCCGTTGCGATGAGCAACGCGACGACCCGCGTCCCGGCCGTGTCGATCGTCGCCGGCACGTCGGCCGTGAGGCGCTTGTCGCCGTGGATCATCGGCGCGACCAGATTCTGCCGGCCCCTCCGCGCGTAGAACGAGATCGCCGCGAGGTGCATGACGCAGAGGACGACGATCGTCCATTGACCGGGGCCGCTGTGCCAATGGCTGGCCGACTCGCTCGTCGTCGTGCTCACGTACCTGAACAACGGCCCGTTGCTGGCGATCTCGTCGTCGGCGACCAGGCCCGTGCCCACTTGCGTCGCGAGGACGCCGAGCAAGGCGAACACCGACCACGCGCCCAAGGGGTTGTGGCCGACGTCCTCGTGCGGGCGCGGCACACCGGTGCCTCGCAGGTAGCGCCAGGTCGTTGCCGGTGCACAGGCGAACGTGGTGAAGCGGGACCAGCGCCCGCCGACAAAGCCCCAGGCCAGGCGAAAGGCCAGCAGCGTGAAGATCGCGTAGCCGAATCGAATGTGCCATGCCATCGCCGCGCCGCCGAGCCGCGCGCTGACGATGGCCAGGACGACGCCTGCGGCCAGGGCCCAGTGAAACAACCGCGTCGGCAGATCCCAGATCCGCACCATCGCCGCGTCGCGCGTCATCAACCAGCTCCCCGCCCTTGCCCCTGGAGCCGAACAATAACCGCAAAGCCGACACGCGAACGGGCATCCGGGTTTGCGAAGGGCGAGCCGGTCGGCGACCGACAACGTGCCACTGCGTCAAGGCCGCGAACTGGGTCGGCGGACCGAATAGGCCGGTATGGCCTGCAACGCCAGCCACCGCAAGGAGTGACGCTACCATTGAGGAACCCATTCACCTACTTGCCTGCGGCCTCGCCTGACTGGCGAAGTTCGCACCCCACGATGTCGCTTTCCGGCCTTATCTCGGCGCATGCACTGAAGCCCATTCGCGGAGCCTGCGCTGCGGCACTGCTGCTTGCCGCATCGGCAGGCCACGCTGTGGACGAGCCGCCATCCGGCGGCACATTTAACGCGCCTGGCTACCCATCCCGCACGACGCCTGCAGGAGCTCAGGGAACGACGACGCAATCAGGCGCGACCAGCCCTTCTTCCGGTCGCGACTCCGCGCAACCCAGCTTGCCGCAGAATGCGCAGCGCGGCAGTGGTACTGGCGGGCGCATAGTTCCCGGTCCGAATGCCGACGTGCAGCCGCAGCGCCGCGCCGAACAGGCGCTCCCGCCGCCCGGCGAGTTTCAGCGCTTCGTCGAAGGCGCCACCGGACGACTTCTGCCGATCTTCGGCTCGGCGTTTTTCGCCGACGCTGCCGAGACCTCTCTGTCGCTCGACAACGTGCCGGTCTCAGCCGACTACACGATCGGTCCGGGCGACGAGATCATCACCCGCGCCTGGGGCGCGATCGACATCGACTACCGTAGCACGGTCGATCGCAACGGCATGCTCAACCTGCCCAAGGTCGGCAGCTTCAGCGTCGCGGGCGTCAAGGCTTCCGATCTGGAACGCAATCTGCGCACGCAGATCGGCCGCCTGTATACGAACTTCGACCTGAGCGTCTCGCTAGGACAGTTGCGCGGCTTGCGCGTCTTCGTTGTCGGGCCCGCGCAGCGACCGGGCGTCGTCACGCTGGCCAGCCAATCGACGCTGCTCTCGGCCGTGGTCACTGCGGGCGGCCCGGCGCCGAGCGGATCGATGCGCAGGATCCTGCTGCGCCGCGACGGCCGCGTCATTTCCGATCTCGATGTCTACGAATTCCTTGTCTCGGGCGACAAGTCGAAGGATGTGCAACTGGCCGCCGGTGACGTGGTCGTCTTCCAGCCAGCCGGGCCACGCATCGCTCTTACCGGCTCGCTGGACACGCCGGCAATTTTCGAACTCAAGTCCGCACAGGAACCCCTGCGGGAGGTGCTGCGCTACGCCGGCGGCGCTCCGGTGCTCGCCAATCCGAACCTGGTGCAGCTCGAACGAATCGACCCGGCGCAGCCCCTGGCGGCGCGCTTCGTCGAAGCCTTTCGCCTCGACGCGGCAGGCCTGCAGAAAACGCTCCGCGACGGTGACGTGCTGACGCTCCTGCCGATTTCTCCCCAATTCGCCAATGCGGTGACCCTGAAAGGCCACGTCGCGCAGCCGCTGCGCTACCCGTTCACTCCAGGCATGCGAATTCGCGATCTCATCCCCGACCACGACGCGCTGATCTCGCCGGATTTTTATAGGCGCAAGAACTTGCTCGTCCAGATGATTGAGGATGACGACGACGCCGGGTCGCGACCGCCCGAAAGCGGTTCCGTGCGCAACCAGCGCTTGTCGGCCGTTGGCGCTGATCGGGCCGGCGCAGAAAGTTCCATAGCCGATCAGGCGACCGCAAGCCGTGGCATCCGCGAACCGCGCTCTGTGCGCGAACAGGATCGCGCGGCGGTGGCCCGCTCGCGCCGAACCCCGGCCGCCTTGTTCGACGAGCTGAACTGGGACTACGCGACGGTCGAGCGTCTGAACCCGGATCTCAGCACGCAAGTCATCGCCTTCAATCTCGGACGCGCGATTCTGCAGAACGACCCGGCAAGCAACATCGCGCTCGCGCCGGGCGACGTGGTCACCGTCTACAGCCAGAAAGATATCCGCGTCCCGGTCGCCCGGCAAACGCGTCTGGTTTCGCTCGAGGGCGAAATCAACGCTCCAGGCGTGTACCAACTGCAGCCGGGCGAAACCCTGCGCGGCCTGATTCAGCGGGCCGGCGGTTTCACGGCGCAGGCTTATGTCTACGGACTCGAGTTCAGTCGCGAGGAGACCCGAGCCCGCCAGCGCGTGAACCTGAGCGCAGCGATCACGCGGCTCGAGAGCCTCTCGGCGATCCAGACTGCACGCGATGCCGCGAACCGCCGCGACGACACGACCACCCAGACAGCCGCAGCCGTCAGCAACGCCGCGACGCAGGCACAACTGGCCCGACTGTCGCGCTTGCAGCCCAATGGCCGAATCGCCCTCGAACTGACGCCGGAGTCGCAATCCGCCGACGCCCTGCCCGATTTGCCCCTCGAACACGGCGACCGCATCGTCGTACCGCCGCGTCCGGGCTTCGTGACGGTGGCCGGCGCCGTGGTCAACAGCAACGCTTTCATATGGAAGCCTGGCCGCACGGCCGGCGACTATCTGCGCCTGGCCGGCGCCGATGAAGCGGCGGACACCTCCAACATGTTCATCCTGCGCGCTGACGGCACGGTGAACCATGCAAGCGACCGGCGCGGCTTCTTCGGCCGCAACAACCTGGAATCGCAGCCGTTGCAGCCCGGTGATGCGCTCATCGTCCCGAACCAACTCGACTTCGAGACCTGGGGACGTGCGTTCGTGCGCAACCTGAAGGACATCTCGCTGATCTTCGGGCAATTCGGGCTGGGCATCGCGGCGATCCACTCTCTTTGACCGGGCCGACATGCTTAGCGCCAAATCGACAAGCCTGCCCGCCGACGTCCCGGCACCGTTCGATGACGAGGGAGGTCCGGCCATCGGCCTTAGCGACATTGCCACATGGCTTGGCGAGAAGAAGGTGCTGATCGGCGCCGTGACGCTCGCCGCTGCGGTCGCCTCGCTGATCGTCGCGCTCCTGCTCCCGCCGATCTATACCGCGCGGACGACGCTCCTCGCACCCGGATCGCAACAGCAGAGCAGTTCGACCGCCGCGCTCGCGGCCCTCGGTTCGCTCAGTGGCTTGGCCCCGAGCGGACTGGCCGGAAGGTCACCCGACGAACTCTACGTTGCGCTCCTCAAGAGCGACAGCGTCGAGCGCGCTCTCTCCGACCGATTCGACCTGAAAGCGCACTATGACGTAGCCACTTTCGAAGCGCTGAAGAGAACGCTGCCCACGTATGTCCACGTCTCATCGGACAAGAAGAGTGGAGTGATTACGGTCGAAGTCGACGACAAGAACGCGCAGTTCGCCGCCGACCTTGCCAACGCGCATCTGCCCGAAGTCACGAAGGTGCTAGGACGACTCGCTGTCTCCGAGGCGCAGCTGCGCCGCGTTTTCTTCGAAAAGCAACTCAACGACACCAAGGAAAACCTCGTCAAGGCTGAACAGGCGCTACGAACAGTACAAGAGAAGTCGGGCGTCATCGTTCTCGACAAACAGGCTGAGGCGCTGATCACGGGCGCTGCGATGGTGCGTGCGCAAATCAGCGAACGCGAGGTCCAGCTCAAGGTGTTGCGTATTTCGGCGACCGACCAAAATCCCGACGTGATGCGCCTCTCGTCGGAGCTTCGTGCGCTGCGCGGCGAGCTGTCGCGCATGGAATCTGCGCAGGGCGGGACCGCGGGCAGCGCCGTCGATCTGCCGGTCGGTCGCATTCCGGAGGCGTCGATCGACTACGTTCGTGCTCGCCGCGATCTCAAACTCCAAGAGTCGCTGCTCGAAAGCATGTTGCGCCAATACGAAGTCGCCAAGCTCGATGAGGCAAAGGAAGGCCCGGCCCTGCAGCAGGTCGATATCGCCCTGCCGCCCGATTACAAGTCCAGGCCCTCGCGCGCGCTCATCGTGCTGGCAAGCACCTTTCTGGCATTCGTGCTCGTGGCGGCCTGGGTCATCGTGCGCCGGTACGCCGCGCTGGCCCGTGCAGCCAATCCCGAAAGCGACGCGGCCTGGCGAGGCGTGACCCGGGCTTGGGGCTTTCAGCGCAGCTAGCGCGAAATATCAGGGCGCGAAAAGTTCGACGCGGCCGCGCGGCGTAGCGAACGACACCGTGAGCGATGTCGAGTCAGCCGCCGCCGTTGATACGCCGAGCGATGCTGCCAGCGACTCGCTGACGCCGGCGATTGCGATCCGCTCGACCGAGACGCCGCTGTCGGCCAGGGCGTCGCACGGATGCGCGTCGCCCCATTCGATGACGAGCGGCACGGCGCCGTCGCCCAGGCGACGGCCGTCGTCACGCAGCGAAATGCGCCAGCGCAGCAGCCCGCGCGGCGTCATTCGTTCGGCGGCGACGGCGGCACCGGCGTCGTGGCCTTCGGCGCGCAGGACGGCGATGCCGGCTTCGATGTCGCTCGTCCGTGCCACCCAGTGCACAAGGCGCGGCGACACGGCGATCGCCTGCTGCAGCTCGGCCGCGTCGAGGTCGTACCAGCGCGCCCGCGCCGGCGGCGCGGCCTCCGGATCGATGGCGATGATCTCCAGGTACATGCCCGGGAAGCGCGCCGAGCCGACCGCGAGCAGGCGGTTGTGCGTGCCCATCATCGGATGCTTGCCGCCCGGGGCAGGCACGACGCCGAGCGTCGCTTCGCACCACACCGCGCCTTCTTCCAGCGTGCGCGCGGCAACGACCAGATGATCCGGCGCGAAGCGCGGCGTCGCCGCGGCCGGTGCAGTGCTCACAGCATCAGCTCGCCGCGCACGCAGCTCACGCTGCTGCCGCCGACCCACACCGTGCTGCCTTCCTTGGCGACATGGACGCGGCCGGCGCGGCCGAGCTTCGCGCCCTGCGCGGCCACGTAGCGCGGCGGCGCATGCCCCGCGCCGATTAACCACTCGGCCAGGCCGGCGTTGAGGCTGCCCGTGACCGGATCCTCGTAGCCAGCGTCGCCGCCGACGAAGCCGCGCACTTCGAAGGCGCATTCGCCGCCGGCTGGATGCGGGCCGACCACACCGACGGTGCCGAAGGCCTTCATCAAGGCACGGTCGGGCGCGATGGAGAGCACGGTTTTGGCGGAGTCGAGCAGAAGGGATAGCCAGTTCGGGCCGTTGCGCAGCCACTGCGCCGCGACCAGTTGGTTCGCCGGCAGGCCGAGCGCGGCAAGCACGGCATCGCGCGTCGCCGCATCGACGTCGGACCGCTGAAGCGGCGGCGCGGCGAACGCGGCGCGGCCGGCCTCGAGGCGGATCTTCACCAGGCCGACGCCGCACTGCTGCACCACCTCGCCCGCCGTCTTCGGCACGCCGCCCTGCCCGAGCCAGGCGTGGCAGCTGCCGAGCGTCGGGTGGCCGGCGAACGGCAGCTCGTGGTCGGGCGTGTAGATGCGCACCCGGTAGTCGGCGGCGGCATCGGTCGGCGCGAGCAGGAAGCTGGTCTCGCTGAGGTTGGTCCAGCGTGCGAAGGCCTGCATGCGCGCCCCGTCGAGCGCATCGGCGCCGTGCACCACGGCGAGCGGATTGCCGAGCAGCGGCCGGTCGGTGAAGACGTCGACCTGGGTGAAGGCGAAGCGCGCCGGGCCGCTCACTGTCCCGACTCCAGCGCCGCGGCGAGGGCGCGGATGCCGCGCTCGATCGCCTCCGGCAGCACGGTCACGAACGACAGGCGCAGGGTGTTCTTCATCGGCGCGCCGGCGTAGAAAGGCGCGCCCGGAACGAAGGCGACGCCACGCCCGACGGCGCGCGGCAGCAGCGCCTCGGCATCGACGTCCTTCGGCAGCTCGACCCAGAAAAACATGCCGCCGCCGGGCACGTTCCAGTGGCAGGCGCGCGGGCCGCGCTGCGGCAGGTGCGCGACCAGCGCCGCTTGCATCGCGTCGCGCTGCGCCTTGTAGCGAGCGCGGATCGTCGGCACGTGCTGGCGCAGGAAACCGTCCTTGATCACCTCGTGCACGACACGCTGGTTGAAGCCCGGCGTGTGCAGGTCGGCGGCCTGCTTGGCCTGCAGCAGCTTGGGCAAGACCGCCGCCGGCGCGATCACGTAACCGAGGCGCAGGCCCGGCGCGAGCACCTTCGAGAAGCTGCCCAGGTAGATCGTGCCTTCCTGCCAGCGCGAGACGATCGGCGCGGCCGGCGCGGCGTCGAACCAGAGGTCGCCGTAGGGGTTGTCCTCGACGATCGGCAGGCCGATCGATTGCGCGCTTTGCACCAGCGCGTCACGGCGCGCGCCGGGAATCGAGCGGCCGCTCGGGTTCTGGAAATTGGGCAGCGCGTAGAGAAAGCGCGCCCCGGCGGCGCTGCGCTGCAGGGCCTCGGGCAACGGCCCCTCGTCGTCGCACTCGACGGCGACGAACTCCGGCTCGTACGGCGTGAAGGCCTGCAGCGCGCCGAGGTAGGTCGGCGACTCGACGGCCACCTTGCTGCCGGTGTCGATGAGCGCCTTGCCGACGAGATCGAGCCCCTGCTGCGAGCCGGTGGTGATGAGCACCTGCGACGCATCGGCTTGCAGGCCGTGCGTCGTCATCTCGGCGGCGACCCATTCGCGCAACGGCGCGTAGCCTTCGCTCGCGGCGTATTGCAGCGCCTCGCGGGGAGCATCGCGCAATACCCGGGTCGTCGCCTCGCGCATCGCCTCGACCGGAAAGGTGTCGGGCGAGGGCAGGCCGCCGG
>JANXWR010000297.1 GCA_025351025.1 Burkholderiales bacterium
GATCTCTTCCGGCTTGGCGCGGCGCACGATCTCGACCAGCGTCGACGGCACGGCGACGATGTTGTCGCCCGAGCGCAGCATGACGACCTGCGTCACCGCCGTGGTCAGCGGCAGGATCAGCTTGAACGAGGTGCCCTGGCCGGCGGCGGTCGCCGTCTCGATGCGGCCGCCCATGGCGATCACCTCGGAACGCACCACGTCCATGCCGACGCCGCGTCCGGACAGCTCGGTCACCTTCTCGGCGGTCGTGAAGCCGGCCGTGAAGATGAGGTTGGCGAGCTCGGCATCGTCGTGGGCGACCTTCGGGTCGATCAGCTTCATCGCCGCGCCCTTGGCGCGGATGCGCGCCATGTCGAGGCCGGCGCCGTCGTCGCGGAACTCGACGCCGACTTCGTTGCCTTCATGCGAGAGGGCGACGACGATCGTGCCGACCGGATCCTTGCCGGCCGCGGTGCGCGCCTCGGGCAGCTCGATGCCGTGCGTCACGCAGTTGCGCAGCAGGTGCTCGAAGGCGCCGGTCATGCGGTCGAGAACGCCGCGGTCGACTTCGATCGAGCCGCCAACGATGTCGAGCCGCACCTGCTTGGCGGTTTCCTTGGCGGTCAGGCGGACGACACGATAGAGCCGGTCCGAGAGGCCTTCGAACTCGACCATGCGCGTGCGCAGCAGGTCGTCCTGCAGGTCGCGCGTCAGGCGGGCCTGGGCGACGAGCTCGTCTTCGGTCGATTCGAGCGAGCGCTGCAAGGTGCGCTGCACGGTGGCGACGTCGTTGACCGACTCGGCCATCATCCGCGTCAGCTCCTGGAAGCGCGTGAAGCGGTCGAACTCGAGCGGATCGAAGGCCTGCGACGCGGCCTTCGCCGCCTCGAGCCGGGACGTCATCTGCACTTCGCCCTGCAGCTCGATGTCGCGCAACTGGCCGCGCAGGCGCTCGAGGTTCTCGGTCAGGTCCGACAGCGACCCCTTGATCTGGCCCACGCCCGACTCGATGCGCGAGCGCGTGATGCTGACCTCGCCGGCCTGGTTGACCAGGCGGTCGAGCAGCGGCGCACGCACCCGCACCGCCGACTGCGTGGCCGCCTGGGCCCGCTCGGCCGGCTTGGCCGGCGCGTTCGCCGCCGCGCTGTTGAAGCGCGACCAGTCGATGGCCGCGAGCTCGGCCGTCGCTGCGGCCACCGTGCCCGACGCCGCGGCGTCGGCGGCAGCATCTTTGCCGCGACCGCCCTTGCCCGGCTTCCTGGCTTCGGCTGGCGCGGTGGGCGTTGGCGCAGGTGTCGTCGGCGCGGAGGCAACGACCGCTGCCCGGCTGGGCGCCGGTGCCGTCACGGGCGGCAGCGCTGCCACGAAAGGCGCGGCAATCGGAGCCGCGCGGACCGCCGCGGGCGCGGTCGGCGCGACCGGAGTGACGGGTGCCGCCGGCTCGACCGGCGCGACGGCGGCGGCGACGGCATCGGCATAGGCCTGGGCATCGCGGCTGCGCAGCGCATCGAAGGCATGCGCCATGGCGTCGGAACGCGTCTGCAGCGTCTCGACGTCGGCGGCATCGACGACGGCCTCGCCGGCGGTCAGCCGCTCGATCCGCGTCTCGAGGCGGTGCGCCATCTCGCCCAGGCGCATCGCGCCGGCGAGGCGGGCGCCGCCCTTGAGCGTATGCAACGTGCGCATGCACGCGTTGGCGTGCGACGCGGTCGCCGGCTGGCGCGCCCAGTCGCGCAGCTGGGCCGCGAGCTTGGGCAGCAGTTCGAGCGCTTCTTCCTCGAAGATCGGGAAGAGCTCGAGGTCGACCGCGTCGACGGCATCGATGTCGTCGTCGACGTCGCCGAAAGTCAAGGCGTGCGCGAGGTGGGCCGGCCGCACTGCCCCGGTGGGCGCCGCGGCGAGCGGCTTCAGCTCGGAGACGCCGAGCGCGCCGAACGGTGCCAGGGCACCGAATGCGGACAGGCCCGCCTCGGCGGTCTCCGCGGCGGCGGCCTCGACCGCGGGCTCGGCGTGAGCTGCCGCTGCTTCTTCGTGCACCGGCGGGTGGCGCGGTTCGGCTTCGACCTCGGGCGGCGCTTCAGGTTGCGGCGCAACCGCGCTCGCGGTCGGCGGGGCGACCTCGTCGAGCACGGCCGGTTCCGTGGCACGCGCTTCCTCGACCGCCAGGGACGCCTCGACCGCCGGCGCAGCGGCGAGCGGCCGAGGCGTGGGCGGCTCGGCGGGCGCGGCTGCGGCGACGTCGGCTTCATCGTCGTCGATGCTCAGCAAGGTGTCGACGGCGAGCGCGTCGGGCGGCGACTCGCTCTCGACACCACCGGCAAGCTCGGACGCCGCGGTGGCCGCCTCGAGACGCTTGGCCGAGCTCAGCTCGTGCTCGGCCAGCCGCGTCAGCAACTCGGCATCGGGTTCCTTCAGGAAGCCGGCCGCGAACTGGTGCA
>JANXWR010000203.1 GCA_025351025.1 Burkholderiales bacterium
AAACTCCGCGTTCGGCCATCATTTCCTCGATCTGGCGAAAGCTCAGCGGGTAGGCTGAGTACCACCGGACGCACACCAGCATCACCTCCAGCGGGTAGTGCATCCGTTGCACCACTTGGCTCAGCGCCTCGATCAACTTTGTACGGTCAAACTTCATCGGCTGACCTTAGCAGCCTGGACTTATCGCGACAGAACCCGATCTAAGATCCCCAACAACAACAACAGCTTGTGAACGGCCGTCTATGACGACCGCTCCTACCCCTTTAGCTTTTCCTCGGCGTAGAGAGACAGCTCGACCATCCGCTCGAGCAGCTGCTCGCCCGAGTTGCCGGCGAAGTTCTTGAGGACGAGCTCCTTGACGTAGAGGCGAACCAGATAGCGAAGCTGCAGCGCTCGGCTTCGGGTCGCAAAGACAAAATCCCGGTGACCGTTGTTGACGACGATGACATTGCGTTGCTCATCCAAGCGCGATCGCCACAGCGCGCCGGCTGCCTTCTCGAAGGTATAGCCCGGCAGGCCGCGAGCGTTGACGACGGCCGGACCGGCCGACAAATCAAGACGGTCTGCGACCGTGACGAGAGCTTCGCCGCTGCACTCGACCTCGCGCTGGCGCACCGTGACCCTCAGCCGCGTGAGGCCCGGCTCGGGTGGCGCGATGAACACGCACTCCTGGTCGCTGGCGGACTCGATGGATCCTTCCCCCTCGACGATGTCCCAGGCAAACTCCAAGTCGTCAGTGACGCTTCGCCGTGACCGATCGCGAGCGAGCGCCCGAAAGTGCCGCCGATCGCCCACCTGTACGGTGCTTG
This sequence comes from Burkholderiales bacterium, assembly GCA_025351025.1. GTDB lineage: Bacteria > Pseudomonadota > Gammaproteobacteria > Burkholderiales > Burkholderiaceae_C > Schlegelella_A. The sequence continues at coordinate 810 of JANXWR010000203.1, forward strand.
CCGCTGGCGAAACGACAACGCCAAAGAGCGGCCCGGCGTAGTCGAAGAACTGGCGTTGTGGCGGCGCCTGCGAGGTGGGCTCGGCGACACCTAGGTCGGCCGGCTCGCCGAACCCAGCTCGATCGGCACCTTCCGTCGGTTGCGCTTCGCCTCGACCGGCGCGGTTGGCGCCGGCCCGCGCCTGAACGTCGAACCAGTCGTACTCCTCGGGCGGAAGTGCGAGCAGCGCCTCCCGAAACGCGCGCTGGATGGCGCGCAGCGATTGCTGACTGGCCTGCTCCTCTTCTGCCCTCAGCTGCGCGTCGATGAGAGCGTTGACGCGCTCGGCTATCGGCTCGAGCGCATCGATGAGCGCAGCAAAGCGCTCGTCGTGAATGACGCCGCTGCGCGTGCCTGGCGTCAGGTTCAAGAACGGGGCATCGATGAGGCCTTGCAGCCAACGCGTCGACCAGGGCGGCCTCCCCAGGCTCGGTAGCGTGGCTATGTCTTCGATGACGCGGGTACCGTTGCGGGTCAGTGCGACCCGACAACTCTCGGCAGGCTCTGCGAGATAGAGCTCTGCGTACACGTCGCCAAAGGGCGTGCGCAGCGCGGGTAGCTGGTGCAGGAGACGACCCTCGAACGCGCGTGGCTCGACTTCGTACTGCTTGCGGGCGAGCTTGTCGATGACCGTGACGCGCACGCGCGCGTCACGCAGCCGATCGCGCAGCTCGGAAGCCAGGAACCACTGGATCTTCTCTCCGCTCAGCGTTCGGATGCCTTCGAGGAGCGGGGCGATCTTGAGCTCGGTGCCGCGCTCGGCAAAGAGCACGCGGCGCGGCGTGACGCGGTAGCGTGAATCGCCCTTGCTCATGGTCATCTGGTAGGCACGCTGGTCGGCGCCAGCCGACATCATCGTCATCGACTCGCCGACCGTCCAAAAGCTCAATAGGCCGATGCCGAATTCGCCTTGCAAGCCCTGGCCGTGACCGTCGGCCTTGAGGCGCCGCTTGATGGAGTCGCAGATGTGGGTTGCGACGTACTTGAAGTTCGGCAGGCCCTCGTCGTCGCGGGGCACGCCGTCGCCGTCGTCTTTGATCGAGAGGTAGTGCGCGCCCTGCTCGCGACCGCGCGTGACGACGATCGTCTTGGCGTTCGCGTCGATGCTGTTCTCGACGAACTCGGCGATCGCCTTGAGCGGGTTGCTCTGCGACAAAGCGATGATCCGGATCGCGTTCCAGTCGTCGCCGATCCGCAGCTTGCCCGCGTCCATCGGGCGCTCCTTGCGCGCCGTCTTGGCGGCGGTCACAGGTGCGTGGCCGAACGTGGCACTGAGCGCCGCGCTCCTGCCGGCCGGCCGTCTCCTAGCGCGCCCACGCGTGTGGTAGGTCCACTTTCTGACCTTTCTGGTTCTCACGGACCGCACGTCGGAACGCAACGGATTGACGAGGACGTTGGAGTGATCGTACTTTCGGTACGACCACTCCTGCCCACAGTTCGCTTTCCAGTTGCGGCACGTTCATGACTGCGCGTCAAACACGGTGGTCGTAGATGAATCGGCGCACCTTCGTGGCCGTCAGCCTCGCGGCGTCGGAGTGAGCCGGATTGATCAGGATGTTCTCTTCCTCATTGATGATTACCGAGGGAACCGCGAGCAGGGCGGTCCGAGCGGCAACCAGCCACGCCGAACCCGCAGCTCGCGAAACACGACCTTCAGGTATGGCGTCCCACCCGACAGCAGGAGGACGGGCCAGGATTTCACGAGCCGCCCAGACCTTGTCGGGAACATCGATGCGGACGAGGTAGCGATTCCAAGGCAGTGAGGCCCCGTGACCGAAATGGGCGCGGGTTTCCCAAGCCGCCAGGGAGATCGATGTCGCGGCATAGGTGACATGCTCGCCCGGGTGGTTCCAGCGCGCGCCCTTATGCGCGGCGCCCTTGCCGAGCATGTCCTCGGCCGTCCACTGTGGCGTATCGGAAGCGACACGCCACAGACTCACCGTCACGCCGGCAACCCGCCGCGCATGCGTTCGAGGACCTGCTCGACGGCTCGCTGGCCCTCAGGATTTCGGAGCATTTCAGCGGGGGACTTGCCGCCGAACTCCGGCAACGCTTGCCGCATCCACTGCGAGAGCCAAGCCTCCATATCGAACTGCGTCAGTTGCTCGGGGTGTGCGCTCTCCTTAAGAAGCCGACGCAGCGTCGCCGCAACACGCAAAAAGGCCATCACCCGGTGGCCCGCCACGTCCGGGAGCGGTTCCTTGGCCTCCACCTTGCGTCTCAACGTGGTCTGCGAGACCCCGATGAATTCCATGACATCGGCGGCTGGTTCGCCAGTCGCGGCCGCGATCACGTCCACCATGTACGTCGGCACCCCAGCTTCGATCGCGTCATAGAGATCGACCTCTGGTGTTGCGAGCACCTCGTGGACCAAGGTCTGGAAGGTCGAACGTTGCTGGTCAGCAGATTTGTGGCCTCGCAACGCCGGCCAGAATAACGTGGCCCGACCCATGGGTACTGTGCTCATTTCCGTTCCATTTGGTTATCCGCACGTAGCCAGATGGTACACCTTTCGTGCACGATGGAAAGCCCATAGAACGCTCGGCATGGCGTGAGAGGAAGTGTCTGAATTTAACCTTCAACGGGGCTTCTCACCGAGCCCTCGCATCGCAGCCAGTCGCATTCCCGTTCGGTCGTCAGGTAACCCGAGGTCGTCCCTATCGAAGCATGCCTGAGGTCGTTTTGCACAAAGCTGGATCGGGACACCCGTCTCGGTGCGCACGAACGCGAAGTGGCCGGGGTTGAGCTTCCTCGCCGTGGCCGATTGCCGACGCACGCTCACCGAAAGATCCCCCGCCCGCTTCGCCGGGCCGTTGAGTTCATCACAACGTGCTGGCGGCCTCATTCAATCCTGCCAATGCCCGTCTTCCCGCCGCCTGATGACGTTGCAACAGTCTTCGATGTCAGCGCCAGAGCGCGCGGCCCGCCCTGAACACGGCGCCAAGCCGATCGTATGAATGGGGGAGACGCGCCACTGCGCGACCTTGACGCGCTCACTTGCGGCAGCGCAGCGGACGCCGCCGGGCGTCGAGCATCTGGACGGCACATCGCCCGCGATGCGGGCCGGCGTTGTTAAGGCAAGGCCTGACAGCATCCGTCTGTCGTCGCCGCCACCGCCGCAGCCGGCGCAGAGCCGCAGGTGGCGCGCGCTCGCGTGCCGTGCGCAGTCGCCCATCCGACTGCGACATCCCTGGCTCAGGAGCTGGTCGGCCATTCAAGAGCCCATCGATCGATCAACGCCCTGAGGCGGCGATCGCCATCGGGGATGAGCGTGTGCAGGTCTGCCTTTGCCCAACGCAGTGCGTCGATGCAGGCGATCATGTCGTCGCTGATGGCGACATCGACGGCGCGCAGCTCGTAGGGGTCGAACGGGAACGCCTGGCCGTTGTAGGTACTCGCCAAGAATGCGGCAATGCGCCTGATCTGGCCACTGTCACCGATCTCGGCCAGGTCGACCAGCCTCACGCAGGCCTGCGCTGCCTTGGCTTGGGCGCGAGCGGCCCGCTGCGCCCATTCGTCGAACTGGTCGTGGTCCATGGGTCCGCCTCACATTGGGGTAATCGTATCCTTCCGACAAAATTGACAATTGACACGCTCCCCTCCAAAAACCGCAGGTTCGCGCTTGAGGCGCCGTATCGGTACTCCAGTGCGTACACGACGAGGCCGAGAACGCAGCCACACGCGCGTCACACGCGTAGCTTGCGCGTGAAGAGGTCGCGCTCTCCGAATCTTGCGGCGGGGCATGGCGCGATGCTAGGGGCAATGTGCTTAGCGAGTCCGACAAGAAGCGTTATGTCGATTCGGCCGAGCGGGGACCGCGGCGCAAGGGACTGCTCTCTGGCCAAGACCAGCCGTTCATGATGGACTTCTCGCTGGCATCGCGGCCGAATGTCAAGGCGCAGGCCCGCATGGTTGCGCGATCGAACGCCGTCGTGTGAACCCCCTGGCTCTCCTGCGGCAAACTGCATGCGATGCCCGCCGCCAGATCCGCCATTCAGCCCGACGCCTCTCTGACTCTGTTCAAGAGCGCCAAGGCTTTCGAGACCTGGCTGAAGAGGAATCACGCGACCTCCGACGGCCTTTGGCTCGAGATCGCCAAGCGGGGCGCCGCTGAATCTAGCGTGACCTACCCCGAAGCGGTGGAGACCGCGCTCTGCTGGGGTTGGATCGACGGCCAGAAAAAGGGCCTTGACGACCAGCACTTTCTCCAGCGCTTCACGCCGCGGCGCGCGCGCAGCATTTGGTCGAAGATCAACGTCGACAAGGTCGCGACGCTTATTGACGCGGGCCGCATGCAGGCACCGGGCTTTGCGCAGATCGAAGCCGCCAAAGCCGACGGCCGCTGGGCGCGTGCCTACGACGGAGCGCGCAAGTCCGTAGTGCCCGAGGATCTGTTGGCAGCGCTGGACGCCGAGCCGAGGGCCAAGGCCTTCTTTGCAACGATCAACCCGGGCAATCGCTACGCGGTTCTGTGGCGCATACAGACGGCCGTGAAGGCCGAGACACGCGCCAGGCGCATCGCCCAGCTGGTGGAGATGCTGGCGCGCGGCGTGACGATCCACATCTTCAAGCCCTGAGCAGGGGCTGCTCTGAGTCAGCGCGCGCGCCGGTAGTGCATGGCGACCGCGCCGCTGCGGAGCGGCTTCGCCGAGACCAGCTCGAGTCGTCGCGTGCTGGGCAGCCCGCTCTGGTACAGGGTCGGGCCGTGGCCGGCGATCCTGGGGTGAACGAGGAACTTGTACTCGTCGATCAGATCCAGCCGGTCCAGCTCCGTCGCAAGCTTGCCGCTACCGAGGAGCACGCCGGTCGGGGTCGCATCCTTGAGCTTCTGCACGCCCGCGCGGAGGTCGCCGCCGATGTGGTGGCTGTTCGCCCACCGGAAATCCTCACGCGTCGACGACACAACGTACTTCGGCTTGGCCTCAAGCTTTACCGCCCACTCGCGCATCGCTGGCGGCACCTCCCCTTCGCCGCGGGCTACCGCCGGCCAGTAGCTCTCCATCATCTCGTAGGTGACGCGACCCCACAGCATTGCGCCGCCCTCGTCCATGAGGCCCGTGAAGAAGGCGTGTGTTTCGTCGTCGGCGATTCCCTCCTGATGGTCAACGCAGCCGTCCAGGGTGACATTGATGCTGAAGGTCAAGAGTCCCATGCAACAAGTCTAGAGCGTGCCAGCCGCGAGGTGCGACGCGTAGAGAAGAGTTGTGATGTCCGATTCCGATTCAAACCCTCGGTAAGCGGCCGCTCGACAAGGACAGCAACGGGTCGGCGGCGGAAGTCGCCGCCTGGGGATGCCGGCGACGAAAACCGATCGGCCCTAACCTGCGTTAAGTCGACACGGCCGGGCGGCGGTCGTGGTCTGAGGGGCTGCTCTCGGCATCCCGAGTCGCGCGGGGGTCGTCGCAGCTCAGTCGAGCCGAGCGCCGTCCCGATTCAACAGCACCCGCAGGTCGGCTCCGCATAATGTGCGCGGCTCGACGCCATCCTTCGCGCAGATCGCCGCCGCGTGGCCAATTGCATGCCCATACGCGAAGCACTGCGCCGTAACTCGCGCCGACGCCACTGCCTCGTGCTGCGCTGAAAGGCAGCGGCCCGCGGCGAGCAACCCTTCGCCGCGCTCCGGCACGAAGCAGCGGTAGGGCACGTCGTACCAGTCGTTGAGGAGCCACTCGACACGCGGCTTCGCGCCGGCATGCAGTTCGATCGGCCAGGGGGAGCGCGCGATGCCATCCGCCGATTTCCGCCCGGCCAGGATGTCCTCGTTGCGCAGTAGCGCGACTCCCTTCATCTGGCGCGTCTGGCGCACCCCCACCTGCACGCCTGTGTCGTTTACGAAGCTGTTCTCGCAGCCTTCCAAGCGGTCCCGGAAGAAGCGTGCGTACTCACGCACCTGCAGGCGCCCCTCGATTTCCGCGTCGGTGAAGTCGCGCGCCATGAGCGTGTTGAGTTCGCGGCCGTCCGGCCCCATTACGCGCGTGCAGTTGCACAGCAGTTCACCGGGCCGGGTGGTGGGGAAGATCCAAATCTTGACGCGCGGAAGACGGTACGCGCCGCTCCCGTGGGCCTCGCGCAGTGCGGCGGAAACGGACTCGCCCATGATCGTGTCAGCCCCGTGCCTGGCCAGGAACCGCGGCACGTCCACGCCCTGCAGCCGGAAGATCATGGTCGGGTTCTGCACGCGTCCGTCGTCTCCCACGAAGGACGGCAGGCCGGCCATCGCCACCATGTCGGCATCGCCGCTGGCATCAATGGTCACGCGGGCGCGGACCTCCAGCGGTCCCTCCTTGGTCCACAGCAGCGCGCCGTCGACGCGTTCGCCGCCGTCGACAAGCGCACGCATGGCCACTGCGTGGTAGATCACGTGGACGCCGGCCTCGCGCAGCAGGGCATCGGCGGTGTCGCGCCACATCAGCGGGTCGTGCACGCGGGTGAACGTCTTGCCGTAGCGCAGAACCGGGCCCAATCCGCCGCGCGATTCCATCGCCTGCACAAAGCGTTCCAGGAAGCCGAACACAACCTGCCTCGGCGCGGCCGACGCATCGTCCGTGGCCTCATACATGCCGCACACGGTGCCCGACAGCCCGGCGACGGCGCCTCCGCCGCAGAACCCATACCGCTCCGCGAGGACGACCTGCAGGCCTTGTTGGGGTGATCTCGGTTTCGGTGCAAATAGTCCCGTTCCAACGGGTGGGTAAATACCGAGCCCCCCGATTCAGCGCTGCGGTTGGGGCCAAGGGGCGATCCGACATAGTCTCCGCCGATGGTCCATCCTCTTCGGGCGGCGTTTAGGACCTTTCACCGACGTGCGGGGATGCGGCAAGTCGCCGAAGTCCTTAACGGGACTTGGATGTCGAGGTGCCGCCTCGGAGCTGGGGGGAGTGGCCAAATTTGTGGGCTTCTCCTAAGAGAGCATACGAGCCCTCGGAAGGGGCGCGAATTGCTTGCCTGGCGGGTACCAGCGCTTGAAGTTGCGGATGTCGAGCCCGTTGAGGACGGCGCAACGAACTTGCAGCAACGAGTTGGCACCTTCACGAGTCCAGCGCATATGTCCGTTGCGTTTGAGCCGCTGGCCGATCACGTAGTCGACCGCGGACTCAGCGCCGGCCGATGAGACAGGAAGCTTGAGCGCTCGTCGACGTGCGTAGTTGACGAGGAGGGCGGAGCAGCCGCGCAAGTAGCGGATGAGCTTGCCCAATGGGTTATGCGCCCCGACCCAGCCGGTCTCCCGCCGCAGCGCTTCGAGCTCCTCGAGGCAACGGTCCTTGCAACCATTCCACAGCAGCCACTTGGCCGCGACCACATCGCCTTCCAGGCGGTACTTGGTGTACGCGTCCGCACCGCTTAGGCCGCGCAATGAGAGCAGCAGCTGCTCGAAGCGCATTCCTATGTGGAACCAGTCGAGAACTCTGGCCGTTGCCGCCGGCAGCTTGCAAGCGTGGCTGATGTCGTCGCCGCCGTCCGACAGTACGGTGATGGGGGATTGGCGCGGTACGCCGATGGATTGCAGAAACGCCTGCTGGCGCATGCCTTGCCGTCGCCCGAGTCCGAGAGCGCAAGCATGGGCGTAGCCCCGACCGGGGCTGCTCTTGACAAGCTTCGAGGCGACGACCGGGACCCAGCGTTTGCCGTCGGCTTGTGGACGGGTCTTGATGTACCCGGCATCGATCTGGAGAGCCAACGGCGGGCCGGTAAGGGGTAGACGGTTGGCTCGCCGAAAAAAGTACGCCGTCTCAGCGGTGGCCTGCTCCGCCTCTCGTTCCAGTCGCTGCCCAATGGCGCCGACGTTGCGTTTGATGCTCGAGGCAGGCAAGTCCTTGCCGCCCGGGAAGGCATCGCGCAGATAGATCGTGGCCAGCCGATACGACATGACACTCGCGTACCGGCACTGGAACCACGCCCACTGCGGGTGGCTTCGGTCTTTCAGCGCGTGCGCCAGTGGGGACACGGTGG
>JANXWR010000211.1 GCA_025351025.1 Burkholderiales bacterium
GCGCAGCGCCCGGTCATTCATGTCGACGACGCGCCGCCAGGCGATGCGCCGCGTGTCGATGGCCAGCGCGTTGCCCCAGTAGACGTGGTTGTCGACGAGCGCCGCGAGCAGGTTGTGCGCCGAGGTGATGGCGTGGAAGTCACCGGTGAAGTGCAGGTTGATGCGCTCCATCGGCATGACCTGGGCGCGGCCGCCGCCGGTGGCGCCGCCCTTGGCGCCGAACACCGGCCCGAGCGAGGGCTCGCGCAGGGCGATCACCGTCTTTTTGCCGATGCGGTTGAGCGCGTCGCCGAGTCCGATCGTCGTCGTCGTCTTGCCTTCGCCGGCGGGCGTCGGATTGATCGCCGTGACGAGCACCAGCTTGCCGTCGGGCCGGTCCTTGAGCGAGAGCAGGTAGTCGCGCTCGAGCTTGGCGATGTGCTTGCCGTACGGGTCGAGCGCGTCGAGAGGAATGCCCGCCGCCTCGGCCACTTCGGCGATCGGGCGCAGGCGGCTGGCGCGGGCAATGGCGAGGTCGTGCGACATGTCGTTGCGGCTCGTTTCGTGTTGTCGGTACGTTATTCGAAGCCGGCTTCACGCCGAAGCGCGGCCGTCTCGGCGCCGCACAGCATGGCGATGAGGCTGGCCGCCAGTGAGGCGTCGTTCGAGGTCTTGCTCACGCCGGCGCTGTACACCGTCGCCAGGCCGAAGGGATCGGGCAAGGCACCTGCCAGCGCCAGGCCGGGCGTGTAGAGGATTTCCGTGGCCTGCGTGCAGCCCAGGGCGCCCGCCGTGGCCGTTGCGGCGAGTGCCGCCATCGCCGTGGCGCCGTTGGCGAAGATCGCCAGCTTCGGCGCTATCGCCTCGCGAACGCCGAGCCGTTCGAGCAGCGCGGCGACATGCGCGCCGGCGGTCGACCTCACGATGTCGGGCAGGTAGAGCGCCGGCGTTGCGAGCAGCGTCGCCCGCAGCGCTTCGGCCGAATCGATGCGAGGCGGCGCCGCACCGGCGAGTATCGCGACGCCGGTACGCACCAGGCCGATCGGCGCCAGCGGCTCGGCGTCGATCCCGCCGTTGGCGCTGAGCGCACGCAACATCGCGTCGGTGACGATGAGGACGTCGCAGGGCGCGCCGCCCATGAGCGCCTCCCTCATGGCGCCGACGGCGCCGAAGCGGCCTTCGATCGTCGCGCCGAATTGCTCGACAAAGCGCGGCTGTACGGCCTGCACCAGGCCCTGTGCGGCACCGGCGCAAAGCACATGCAGCGTGCGGCTCACCGGCCGCTCCCCGATGCCGTCATTGCTCGGGCTTGGCGCCGGATATCTTGACGATGCGTGCCCACTTGGCGATGTCGGCCTCGACGTACCTCGTGAAGTCGGCGACGCTCATGACCATCGGCGTCGCGCCCTGCGCCGTCCACGCGCGCGCCGTCTCGGGTCGGGTGACGAGGCGCGAGACCTCGGTGTTGAGCCGCGCTACGATGGCCGCGGGCGTCGCCTTGGGCGCCATCAGGCCGAGCCAGATCGTCGCCTCGTATTTCGGCACGCCGGCTTCGGCGATCGTCGGCACGTCCGGCATCACCGCCGAGCGCGCCGTGCCGGTGGTGCCCATCGCCTTGACCTTGCCGCCACGGATGTGCTCGCTCATCGTCGGCACGGCGTCGAACATCATGTCGACCTGGCCGCCCAGCACGTCGGTGCGCGCGCCCGAGCTGCCGCGGTAGGGGATGTGCACGATCGACACGCCGGCCATCACCTTGAACAGCTCGCCGGCCATGTGATACGGCGTGCCCGGGCCCGACGATGCATAGGAAAGCGACCCTGGCTTGGCCCTGGCGAGCTTGAGCAACTCGCCGAGGTTGTTCACCGGCAGCGTACTGCGCGTCACCAGCACCAGCTCCGACGCGTTGATCGGCGCGATCGGCGCGAAGTCGCGCAGCAGCACGTAGGGCTTGGTCGCGAACAGCGACTCGTTGACGGTGTGCGTGTTCGACATCAAGAGCAGCGTATAGCCGTCGGGCGCGCTCTTGGCCACCGCGTCGGTGCCGATGAGCGAGCCGGCGCCGGGCCGGTTGTCGATGATGAAAGGCTGGCCGAGCGACTCCTGCAAGCCCCTGGCCAGGATTCGCGCGTAGACGTCGGCCGGTCCGCCCGCCGCGAACGGCACGATGATGCGCACCGGATGGCTCGGGTAGTCCTGCGCCGCCGCCCATGGCGCGACGGCCAGGAGAGCCAGGCCTAGGAGGCATTGCGCCAAGGCGCGGCGCGGTGGCGTTCCGGCGAGCGGGGAATTCATCGGCGTCTCCGTCCTGGGTGCGCCGTGCAGGTGCCGTCGCTGCGCCGCATTGTGCGGGCCCCAACGCGCGGTCAGCAGCAGCAGGATCAGGATCGCCGCAGCCCACAATCCCTTGTCGTCACCGCCCGTCTGCCGCATGAACGCCACCCCACCCTTGCCCCTGGCCGCCGCTACCGTCGAAGCGCTCGAGTCGGTGACGACCGCCACCCTCACCACCGTGCTCCTGAAGCAGGGGCTGCGCAACGTCTGGATCCGCGGCGCGCGGCCGATCGGCGCCGCCGCCATGTCGCGGCGACGCGCCGGCCGCGCCTTCACCCTGCGCTTCGTGCCGGCGCGCGAGGACCTGGCGACGCCGGCGTCGTGGGCCTCGCCGATCTCGACGCGCACCGCGATCGAGGCGATGCCGCCGGGCGTGATCGCCGTCGTCGACGCCATGGGCACGACCGACGCCGGCATCTTCGGCGACATTCTTTGCGCGCGCATGGCGCAGCGCGAGGTGGCCGCGCTGGTCAGCGACGGCGTCGTGCGCGACCTCGCCGGCGTGCTCGCGACCGGCCTGCCGGTCTGGTGCCAGGGCACGGCGGCGCCGGCTTCGGTGGCCGGCCTCACCTTCGTCGCCTGGCAGGAGACGATCGGCTGTGGCGGCGTCGCGGTGCTGCCCAACGACGTGATCGTCGCCGACGGCGACGGCGCCGTCGTCATTCCCGCGGCGCTGCTCGACGAGGTGCTCGACAGCGCGCTCGAGCAGGAGCGGCTCGAGGGCTGGATCATGCGCGAGGTCGAGTCGGGCGCGGCGTTGCCCGGCCTCTATCCCGCCGACGAGGCGACGAAGGCGCGCTACGAGGCGTGGTGCACGAGCCTGCCCGAGGCCTGAGAGGTTGAGAGTTTTTCTCCGAGCCCATCGTCTTGGCACGAGACTGGCTTCACATTGGGCATGAGCACACCGATTGATTCAAGCGAGCAAGCGGGCAAGGCGAGCCTGTTCGAGGACCTGGCGCAGCCGAGCCAGAC
>JANXWR010000289.1 GCA_025351025.1 Burkholderiales bacterium
CTCTGCCGCAACAGCATCGACGCGGTGAGCGACCGCGACTTCGCGATCGAGTTCGCGGCCGCGGCCAGCCTGGTCATGGTCCACGTCTCGCGCTTGAGCGAGGAGCTGGTGCTGTGGATGAGCCAGAACTTCGGCTTCATCGAGCTGGCCGACCGCTTCTGCACCGGCTCGTCGATCATGCCGCAGAAGAAGAACCCCGACGTGCCCGAGCTGGCGCGCGGCAAGACCGGCCGCGTCGTCGGCCACCTGATGGGCCTGCTCACGCTCATGAAGGGCCAGCCGCTCGCCTACAACAAGGACAACCAGGAAGACAAGGAGCCGCTCTTCGACACCGTCGACACGGTGAAGGACACGCTGCGCATCTTCCGCGAGCTGGTGCCCGGCATCACGGTGAAGAGCGAGGCGATGGAGCGCGCCGCGGCCAAGGGCTACGCGACGGCGACCGACCTGGCCGACTACCTGGTCAAGAAAGGCGTGCCGTTTCGCGATGCCCACGAAGCCGTGGCGCATGCCGTGAAGGAAGCGATCCGACTTGGCGTCGGCCTGGCCGACCTGCCGCTGGCGACCCTGCAGAGCTTTCATCCCGGCATCGCCTCGGACGTGCATGGCGTGCTGACGCTGCGCGGCTCGCTCGCCTCGCGCAACGTCGAAGGCGGCACCGCGCCCGAGCAGGTGCGTGCCGAGATCGCGCGCCATCGCGGCCGGCTCGGCAAGTAGGGGCAGATCGCGCCTCGGGTCATGCCATTGCGAGTGCCGCCATGACCGACATCACCAGGCTGCTGCGTGAAGCTAGGCAAGGCGACGCCGACGGGCTGGCCGAGCTGTTCCAGGCGCTCTACCCGGAGCTGCGCCGGATCGCCCGCCAGCGCCTGGCGCGCGACGATCGCGGCACGCTGCTCGACACGACCTCGCTGGTGCACGAGTGCTACCTCAAGTTCGCCAACGCCGAGCGGGTGCAGGCTTCCGACCGCGCCCACTTCCTCGCCTACTCGGCGACGGCGATGCGCTCCATCGTCGTCGACTTCGCGCGGGCCCGCCACGCCGAGCGGCGCGGCGGCGGTGCGCGCAACCTGACGCTCGACAGCGTCATCGCCGACGGCATGCCGGCGGGCGAAGACGAGGTGCTCGGCGTGCACGAGGCGCTCGACGATCTGGCGACGCTCGACGGGCGGCTGGCCCGCGTCGTCGAGATGCGTTACTTCGGTGGCCTGGCCGATGCCGAGATCGCCGAAGCGCTCGACATCGGCGTGCGCACGGTTCGCCGCGACTGGCAGAAGGCGCGCCTTCTTCTCGCCGCCGCTCTGCGCGACTGAACGCAGGCCGTGGATTTGCGCGATCTGCACGGCGACTGGCCGGTGCTCAGCGCCCTGCTCGACGAGGCGCTGGCGCTCCCCGCCGGCGAGCGTAGCGCCTGGCTGGCTGCGCTGTCCGGCGAGCGCGTCGTCTTGCGCGAAACCCTGGCCCGCCTGCTCGAGACAGCGCCGGGCGTCGAGACCAACGAGCTGCTCGACGCCCTACCTCGCTTCGGACCGCCTGCCGAGGCAGCCTACGCCTCGCTCGCGGCGCCGGCTCCGGGCGATTCGGTGGGCCCCTACCGTCTGCTTTCGGAGCTGGGCCGCGGCGGCATGGGCACCGTCTGGCTGGCCGAGCGCGCCGACGCCCAACCGCGCCGCAGGATCGCCTTGAAGCTGCCTCATCTCGGTTGGGCGCCCGGCCTTGCCGTGCGCTTGGCCCGTGAGCGCGACATCCTCGCTTCACTCGAACACCAGAACATCGCCCGCCTCTACGACGCCGGCATCGACCCGCTCGGCCGACCTTACCTCGCGCTCGAATATGTCGATGGCGTGCCGATCGATCGCTATTGCCAGAGCCATGCTCTGCCGCTTCGTGCGCGGCTCGATCTCGTCCTGCAGGTGGCGGCCGCCGTCGGCCATGCGCACACGCGGCTGGTCGTGCATCGCGACCTCAAGCCCTCGAACATCCTCGTCACCGAGAGCGGCGAGGTTCGCCTGCTCGACTTCGGCATCGCCAGGCTCGTCGATCCACTGTCGAGCGAAGAGGGAGGAGAGTCGCACCTCACGCAGGCCGCGGGCCGCGCGCTGACGCCCGACTACGCATCGCCCGAGCAGATTCGCGGCGACGCGATCGGCACAGCTTCCGACGTCTATTCGCTCGGCGTCGTGCTGTTCGAGTTGCTCGCCGGCAAGCGCCCGTACCGCCTGAAAACGAGTCTGGGTCCGGTCGCACTGGCCGAGGCGATTGCGGCGACCGAGACACCGCGCGCGAGTGTCGCTGCGGGCGACGCGGCGCTGGCCCGCCAGCTCGAGGGCGACCTCGACGCGATCGCCGCCCGGGCACTTGCGAAAGCGAGCGCCGAGCGCTACGCGACGATCGACGCCTTTGCCGACGATCTGGAGCGCCACCTACGCGGCGAACCGGTCCGGGCGCGCCCCGATACTCGCTGGTATCGCGCCGAAAGATGGGTGAGCCGGCACAAAGTCGAAACGGCGATCGCACTCGCAGTGCTGCTGGCCGCGCTCGGCGGTGCGTATGCGCAGGTGCTGGTGCTGTTGGCGCTCGCAACAGGTGCAACTGCGGCGTTCTGGCAGCGCGGCCGGGCGCTTCGGCAGGCCGAGCACGCGCGCACAGCGCTGGCGCGAGCCGAGCAGGTGAAGACTTTCATCGCCTCGATCTTCACCCAGGCGGTGCCGCGCGCTGGCCACGGCGGCGCGGTCACGGCCGCCGACCTGCTGCGCGCCGCGGCCCGCCGCGTCGAGGCCGACCTCGCCGGCCAGGCCGCGGTCGCGGCCGAACTGAGCGCCCTGATAGGCGCCAGCTTCAACGAGCTGGGCGAAATGCGCGCCGGACTCGACTGGCTGCCGAAAGCGGTCGAGCGCTGCGCGCGCGCGCTCGGCCCGACGCATCCGCTGACCTTGCAGAGCCGCTGGCGTCTGGTCGAGGCGGCCAACTCGCTTGGCGAGCTGTCGGTGTCGGAGCCGTTGCTGGCGGCGCTCTTGCGCGACCTGCGCGGCGTGCGGCCGCCCGAGCCGGGGCTATGGGTCAGCGCACTGCGGAGCCAGGCCTTCGTCCAAGCCAAGCGCGGGCACGAGGCCGCGGCAATGGCCGCGCTGAACGAGGCCATCGAGGTCGCGACGCTACACCTTGGTGAGGCCAGCGAGGAAGCGTTGTCCGGGCGTGCCGCACTGTCGAACACGCTCAGCCACTTCACGCGCTATGCCGCGGCATTGCAAGCCATCGAGCCAGCGTTGGCGCCGGCGCAGACGATGTTCGGCACGCGCCGCCCGCACCTGACGCTGCTGACGGTCGAGCGCAACCACGGCGATGCGTTGGCGCGCAACGATCGCCCGCGCGATGCCGCGGGCATCCTACGCCAGGTGCTGGCCGACCAGCTTGCGCTCGACGTCGACGAAACCACGCGCGTGCGTATCTCGATCACGATGCTGGCGAACGCGCTGCTGCTCGGTGCCCACCTCGACGAAGCCGAAGCGCTGCTCGAGCAAGCTGCCGCGATGCACGAACGTTTGACCGGCGGCATCAACGACGAGAGCATCGGGCTGTTCAGACGACTCAGCCTCATCTGCGCGCTGCGCGGTGACGGCGCGGGCGCCCTGCGACAGATTGCGCGAGCCGATGCAATGGCCGAGAGCTGCGGCGGCAACGAGGCCACGGTGCTGGCCCTTGACCGCGCGTCGGTGCGCACGCTGGCCCAGGCCACCACCGCGCAGGTCGAGCAAGCGCTGGCAGGCGCCGATGCGATAGAGGCGTACCGGGAGTGGCTCCCAGCTCAGGCAAGGGTACGGGCGCAACGAGCCCGCGCGCTAGCTCTGCGATGCGCGGGCTCGACCGCGAGCGCCTGTGCGGCGGCCGAGCAGGCGCTGGAGTCGGTCGCAGCCGGCGGCTGTCCTGCCCTCGAGCACGGACTGGCGCTTGCCGAAGCAGCGCGCTGCAATCTCACCGTCGGTGCGACGGCGCAGGCCGAGCAACAGTTCCGCGCCGCGCTTGCGGTCTGGGAGACGGGCCAGGTCGACGGCCCGGCAGTGCTTCAACCGGTGCAGGTGGAGCTCGCCGCGTTGCAGACGCGCTGAAGGCCGACTCATGGACATCCGCAACCTGCGCGGCGACTGGCCGGCCCTGAGCACGCTCCTCGACGAAGCGCTGGCGCTGCCGCCCACCGAGCGAAGCGCCTGGCTTGCGGGACTGGCCCGTGAACCCTCCGGCCTTCGCGAGAGCCTCGCCCGCTTGCTGGAGAGCGCTCCCGGTATCGAGACCGATGCGCTCCTCGAGGCCCTGCCGCGCTTCGGCACGCCTGCCGGCGAGGCCGATGATCCGCTCGCGGCGCTGGCGCCCGGAGATTCGGTGGGGCCCTATCTGCTGCTGTCCGAGCTGGGCCGCGGCGGTATGGGCGCGGTCTGGCTGGCCGAGCGGACCGATGCCCAGCCGCGCCGCCGGATCGCCCTCAAGCTGCCGCACATCGGCTGGGCACTAGGCCTCGCGGCGCGCCTGGCCCGCGAGCGCGACATCCTCGCCTCGCTGGCGCATCCGAACATCGCCCGGCTCTACGACGCCGGCGTCGACCAGCTCGGCCGCCCTTACCTCGCGCTCGAATACGTCGACGGCGTGCCGATCGATCGCTATTGCCAGAGCCATGCTCTGCCGCTTCGTGCGCGGCTCGATCTCGTCCTGCAGGTGGCGGCCGCCGTCGGCCACGCGCACACGCGGCTGGTCGTGCATCGCGACCTCAAGCCCTCGAACATCCTCGTCACCGAGAGCGGCGAGGTTCGCCTGCTCGACTTCGGCATCGCCAGGCTGCTGCAGCACGACGAGACCAGCGACGCCACCGACCTGACGCGGCAGTCGGGCCGCGCGTTGACGCCGGACTACGCCAGCCCGGAGCAGATCCGGGGCGAGCCGATCGCCACGGCCAGCGATGTCTACAGCCTGGGCGTCGTCAGCTACGAACTGCTGGCCGGGGCCCGCCCGTATCGCTTGAAGGACGCCGGCGGCGCGGGCGGACTCGCCGACGCCATCGCTCGTCTCGAAGTGCCGCCGGCCAGCCGCGCCGCGGCCGACCCGGCGCTCAAGAAGCAGCTCATGGGCGACCTCGATGCGATCCTCAACAAGGCGCTGAAGAAGGACCCGGCGGAACGCTACGCGACGGTCGTTGCCTTCGCCGAAGACATCGAGCGCCACCTGCGCCACGCACCGGTCGCGGCGCGGCCCGACCGGATCGGCTATCGGGCGCGCAAGTTCGTCGTTCGCCACGCGCTTCAGGTCTCGGCCGGTGCGCTCGTGCTGGTGGCTCTGCTCGCGGGGTCGGGCGTCGCGCTTTGGCAGGCTCGGCAAGCGCGATTCGAAGCAGCGCGCGCCGAGCAGGTCAAGGACTTCGCGCTGTCGATCTTCGCCGACGCCGATACCGACTCCGGCGCCGGCGCCGCGACCACTGCGGCCGACCTGCTCAAGGCGGCGAAGCTGCGCGTCGAAAGCGAGCTCACGCGCCGCCCCGAGGTCGCGGTCGAGCTGATGACCGCGGTCGGCTTCGGCCTGCTCGGCCAGGGCCTGTTCGACGAGGCCGGTGACGTGCTTGGCAAAGCCGTCGCGCTGGCCCGAAGCAAGCTCGACCCGCATGATCCGCGCACCCTGGCGGCGACCGTCACTTACGGCGAAGCGCTGGTCGGTCTCGACCGAACGAAGGAAGCGATCGCCGTGCTCACACGTGCCGTCGCCGAGGCACGGCTGCAGCACGACACGCACGCGCTCGTCACCGCCCTGCGCTGGCTCGGGACCGCGCAGCTCGATGCCGGTGACATGGACGCCGGGGTCGCGTCGTCTCGGGCCGCAATCGATGCCCTGGCCGCCGCGACCGGCCCGGTGCGCAAGCTCGATGCGGCGGAGGCATGGCAATCGCTGGCGAACGCGCTCGTCTTTTCTCAGCGTGCAGGCCAGATCGACGCGGCGCGCCACGCGCTCGAACTCACCAAAGAGATTTACGGGACACGCACGACCAGCGCCACGCTGCATGGGCGGCTGCTGCTAGCCCGTGCGCTGACCAGCGAAGGGCAGTCTCGGGCCGCCCTCGACGAACTGGCCGCCGTGCTGGATGAAAGCACGCGGCTGCTCGGCCCCACCCATCAGAAAGTCGAATTCACCGCCAACAGTCTCGGCAATGCCCGCATGGAAGTGGGCGAGGTCGCCGGCGCCGCCGACGCCTATCGGATCGCGCTCGACGCCGCCGAGCATGCACCGGGCAAGCCGGCGGCCGGTCGCGGGCTCGAGCACTACGTGCTGGGCAGCGCGCTCGCGGCGGGCCGCCGTGGCGAGGAGGCCTTGCCTCACTTCGAGGCTGCGGCCCGGCTGCTGCGCGAATCGGGTGGCGAAAACGCACCGCTCGCATTGCGCGCGCTGTCGGCGCGGGCCTTGACGCTGACACGCCTTGGTCGCCTCGCGGACGCCGAGCAAGCCTTCGCCGCCATTGCCGGCGCGCCGTGGGCCGGCCCCGACAAAGCGGGGCACGCGGCGCGCGTCGCCGTCCTGCGCAGCCGCCAGGGTCGGCACGACGAAGCGGTGGCGCTCGCGCGCAGTGCGGTCGAAGGACTGAAGGCGCACCCGTCGAAGAACGCTCGCGCCGGGGCCGCCAGCACGCTCGGCACCGTGCTGCTGGCGGCTGGCCGGCCGGCCGAAGCGATTGCGCCACTTCAGGAGGCGGTGCGCCTTTACGCGGAAAAGCAGCTCGTGATCTCGCCGGATCGCGCCGATGCGATTGCCGCGCTCGGCCGCGCCGAAACCCAGGCCGCGCCGGACGCCGCGTCGCGCTCGAAGCTTTGAGGGTCGGCCTCCGGCGCGCTCAGGGTTATTTTCGGACCGGTGGCAGCTTTGCGGCGCTGATCACGTCATGAGGGTCAGAGAGTGCCATCGGCGATGGCGCTGTGTCCCGACCTCATCGACGGAGCCGCCATGTCCATCGTCTTTCCTATGCCTTCCGCGCCACCTGCGGCCAGCCTGCTAGCCAGCCTGGCCCTCGCGGCGGTGACGCTGACGTTGACCCCGGCCCACGCCGCCAACGACTTCAGCGTCGGCGTCGGCGCAGGCGCCGCGCGCGGCCGGGTCGACTGCGTGGCCTCGTTCCCCTGCGACCGCAGCGGCACCTCAGCCAGCATTTCGGGCGCGTACCGCTTCGGCGATGGGTTCGATGTGCGCGCGCAGTACTTCGGCGCCGGCAGCTTCAAGGGCGGCGACACGACGCCGCTGGGGACCGAGTTCGGCGGCACCTTCAAGGTGAGCGCCATCGGCTTCACCGGCGGCTACACCTGGACTTTTGCGCCGGCATGGGACTTGAGCGGGCGGCTCGGCATCGCCAGCGTGCGCACGCGCTTCGCCTACGCCAGCCCGTTCGCGGGCAGCGCCAGCAAGACAACGACGCAGCCGCTCGTCGGCATCGGCCTCGGCTACACGATCACGCCGCAGATCCGCCTCGGCCTCGACTACGACGCGACCCGCTTCAAGGTCCACACGACGCGCGGCCCCTTGCAGATGCTCGGCGTTTCAGCGCAGTACTCGTTCTGAACAGGACCGCCGCCATGACCTCCTCATCCCTCATCGCCGGCCCGCTGTTCCGCGGTCTTCGGACCAGCTTCACTGCCGCCCTCGCCGGCGCGTGCCTCGTCCTCGCGGCATGCGGCGGCAGCGCCGACGCACCACCGCCGCCCCAAGGCGGACCCGGCCCGGTACCGCCGACGATCACGCAGCAACCCGCCGACCTGACGGTCACTGCCGGTCAGCCGGCCACCTTCACCGTGGCCGCCAGCGGCACCGCGCCGCTCGCCTATCAGTGGCAGCGCAACGGCGCCGCCATCGCCGGTGCCACCGGCACGACCTACTCGATCGCCGCGACGGTACTCGGCGACAGCGGCGCCGTCTTTCGCGCCACCGTGACGAACGTCGCTGGCAGCGCGACGAGCAACAACGCGACGTTGACAGTGGTCGCGGCCGCGCCGGTGCTGACGATCACGCAGCAGCCGGCCAACACCAGCGTCGTCGCCGGCACCGCAGCCTCGTTCACCGTGGCAGCAACGTGCAGCTCGGGAACGCTCGTCATTCAGTGGCAGCGCAGCCAGGGCTCGGGCGTAACGCTGACCTTCGCCGACATCGCTGGCGCGACGGCCCTGACCTACACCTTGCCCTCGACCGTGATCGGCGACAGCGGCGCGCAGTTCCGCGCCAATCTCAGCTGCAGCGGCCAGAGCGCAACGGCGAGCAATGCGGCGACGCTGACCGTCACACCGCCGGGCACGGTCACGCTCAGCCTGTTGTCGCTCGTCGGCCTGCGCGACCAGGCCGAGATTCCTGCGGCGACCGGCATCGATCAAGACCCTAGCGGCAGCTTCACCTTCATCACCGGCAACCGCATCAAGCGTCTGAGCGCCGATCTGAGCACCATTACGTTCGTCGCCGGCGCACCCGCGCAAGGTTCCGCCGACGGTGCGGCTGCGTCCGCGTCGTTCAATCAACCCTTCGCGTTGACGCAGGACAGCGCCGGCATCATCTATGTCGCGGACTCCGGCAACAGCACCATCCGGCGCATCGCCATCGACGGCACGGTGAGCACGCTGGCCGGCCTCGCCGGCAGCACCGGCTCGGTTGACGGCACCGGCAGCGCGGCACGCTTCGACAGCCCGTCCGCGATCGCGATGGGGCCCGACGGCGATCTCTACGTTGCCGATCGGAACAAGAACCAAATCCGTCGCGTCACCGCCGCCGGCGTGGTCACTACCTACGCCGGCAGCGCGAGCAATGTCGGCGGCTACCTCGACGGCGCACCGCTGACCGCGAAGTTCAATTCGCCCTTCGGCATTGCGGTCGCGGCCAATGGCGACGTGCTGGTCGCCGACACGTCGAACAACCGGATCCGGCGCATCGTTCGTGCCGGCAACGTCGCCGGCGCGGTCGAGACGGTCGCCGGCGACGGCACGGCAGGCGCGGCGAGCCCGGATGGCGTCGGTATTGCAGCGGTCATCGCCCAGCCGCGCGGCATCGTCATTCGCGGCAATACGCTCACCTTGCGCGACACCTTCGGCCTGGTGCGCCAGATCGATCTCACGACGAGCGCCGTGACGACGCTCACCGGCTCGCGCGTCCTAGGCTCGGGCTACGCCGACGGAACGGCGACGACGGCACGTATCCGCGACACCGGCCTCGGTCTCACAGGCGCGGCCAATGGAGGCTTCATGCTTGCTGACGACCAGGCAATCCAGCTCGTCAGCGCCACGGGCGTGGTGCGCGTGATCGCCTCGTCTCGTGTCCCGTCCACGCCGCAGGGCGTGGGCGTGCTCGCGCAATTGCCGTTCACCCTGGGCAGCACCGCCAATGCCGTGACAGTCGACCCGTCGGGCAATGTCGTGGTCGCGGACGGAGCCATGCGCAACGTCCGGCGCATCAGCTCGGCCGGGGCTGTGACACTCGCCGCGGGCCTTGCGGGAAGCTTCGGCGGCGCGATCAACGGCGTCGGCAGCGAAACGCAATTGACCGGCGCGTTCACCGCCATCGCCAACGACGCCACCGGCGCGGCCTATCTCTCCGATGGCTTCGGCAGCGTGCACAGGATCGGCACCGACAACGTCACGATACTGTTCGCAGGGTCGGAAGACATCTCCCTCCTGGGCTATGTCGACGGCCCGGCGGCGACGGCGCGCTTCAAATTCGTCACCGGCCTGGCCGCCAGCCCCGGCGGAGTGGTCTTCGTCAGCGACCGGGGCAACAACGTGATCCGGCGCATCGATCAGGGCGGCAATGTCACGACGTATGCGGGAGTCGCGGGCCAGAGCGCGCGCGTCGACGGCCCGATCGCGACGGCGCGATTCCAGTCCATGCTCGACATCGCCCTGGGTGCGGACGGCGCACTCTACGTCCTCGACACGACCGACAATATCAGCGGCGTCATCCGCAAGATCTCGCCCGATGGGTCGAGCGTCTCGACGGTCGGATCAAGCGGCCAAGTGCGAAAGTTCACGATCGACTCGGCGGGCACGATCTACTACGAAGATCCCGCCGGTCTGTGGATGCTGGCACCGGCGGGCGCGATCACGCTCCTCATCCCGCATACGAACGGCAGTACGGTTCTGGGCGCCAACCCCCAGATCACCTTCATCAACGCGATCACGATGCTGGGACCGAAGCAGATCGTTCTCGTGAGCGGTGCCCAACTCTTGGTTGCGACCTTGCCTTGACTGGCCGATCGAGCGCTGCGAACGGCGGTGACTAAGATGTCGGCTTTCGTTCTTGCGAAGGTCGCAACGTGCAACGACGATCTCTTCTGTCACTCGCGGCCCTGGCCGCGCTGCCCGGCGCCGGCGCGGCGCTGGCCCAGTCGGCAGCCGCGCCGCGCGAGCGCAAGCCCGACCTCGGCGACGTCGCCGAGGGCCGCTACTTCGGCGAGGTGATCTCCGACGCCAAGGGCTCGTCGCGTGCCGACGTGACGCTGATCGTCACGCGCGTCGGCGTCAACCGCGTGCGCATCACGTCCGACTACCCGCGCCTGCCGGTCGTCGAGGTGGCGTTGCAGCGCGCGCTCGACAAGATCGTGCAGTCGCGCGGCAACACCGCCCTTGTCTACGACTGGGCAAAAAAGCCGGCCCGGCTGGACGTGAGCTTCGACAACGAAGTGAGCTGGAGCGGCAGCAAGCAGTAGCTCCGGCGCGGCACGCGGATTGCCCGCGCCTGCATCCGCGGCGGCTCCCGCCACGTATGTTCACCTGATGCACCCGTTCATCACGGCCGGCCGTGCCTTCGGCCTGATCGCCCTCGCCTTCGCCACCGTTCTCGCGCTTGCCGCGTGCTCGCCGATCGGCACCCTCAATGCGCTGGCCCGCACCGACACCTACCGTCCGACGCGCGACATCGCCTATGGTCCGCTGCCTCGTCAGAAGCTCGACCTCTACACGCCCACCAGCGCAGCGCCGGCGGCGGGCTGGCCGGTTGTCGTCTTCTTCTACGGCGGCTCGTGGAACAGCGGCGAGCGCGCCGAGTACAAGTTCGTCGGCGAAGCGCTCGCCTCGCGCGGCATGCTCGCGCTGGTCGCCGACTACCGCCTCTATCCGGAGGTTCGCTACCCGAGCTTTCTCGAAGACAGCGCCCTGGCGCTGGCCTGGGGACTCGACCACGCGAAGTCGCTCGGCGGCGACCCGCGCCGCGTCTTCGTCATGGGCCACAGCGCCGGCGGCTACAACGCCGCCATGCTCGCGCTCGACCCGCGCTGGCTCGCCGCCACCGGTCACAGGCCGGCCGAGCTTGCGGGCTGGATCGGCCTGGCCGGACCCTACGAGTTCCTGCCGCTCGGCCCCGAGTCGCCGGCTCGCCCGGTGTTCTTCCATCCCGACTATCCCCCCGGCACGCAGCCGATCGACCGCGCGAGCGCTGGCTCGCTGAAGGCCTTCCTCGCCGCGCCGGTAGGCGACAAGGTCGTGAGCCCGCAGCGCAGCACGCTGGCGATGGCGGCGAAGCTGAGCGCCGCCGGCGTTCCGGTGGAGCTGAAGATGTACGACGGCATCACGCACGCCCTGCTCGCCGGCGCGTTCGCCCGGCCGCTGCGCGGCCTGGCGCCGGTGCTCGACGACGTCACCGCCTGGATCAGCGCAAACTGAGCTGGCTCGCGTCGTAGATCGCGAGATCGGGTGGGCGCGCCGCGAGCTGGCCGGCTTGCGCCGCGAAAGCGCGCGATGCCGGCACCTTGAAGTGCGCGTCGAGCGCCGCCCGGTCGGCCCAGCGCTCGAAGAAGACGAGGCGCAGGCCGTCGTTGGCGTCGACGGCGACGCCGTGCTCGAGGCAGCCGGGCTCGGCGAGCGAACGCGCGACGTGCTCGAGGCTGGCCTTGCGCAAGGCGTCGAAGGTATCGGCGCGGGCGGCGATGGAACCGGTGACGATGAGCATGGCATGTCCTCGCGTTCAGCCGTGTCCGGGCATCGTAGCCGCCACCTGCGAGACGACACAATAGCCCGTTGCCCACCCGCATGCCGTCTCTCGAATGCTGCGTCCTTTTCTGCTGGCCCCGGTTCTCGCACTCGGCCTTGCCACGCTCGCCCACGGCGACGAAAACACGCTGTCGATCCCCGCGGCACACGCCCGGCTCGGCATCGAGCGCGTGCGCTTCGCGGGCGACACCGAGCGCGTCGGCCTGGTGGGCGCGAGCTACCTCGTCGATACCGGCGGCGTGCTCGGGCTTTCGATCGGCCCAGCCGTCTACGGTGCGGTGAGCGGCGAGCGCGGCGGCTTCTTCTCGCTCGGCGGCGAAGCGGCATGGCGGCATCGCATGTTCGGGCCGGTCGGCATCGAGCTCGGCGCCTATGTCGGAGGCGGGGGTGGCGGCGGCGTGCCGAAGGGCAGCGGCCTGATGCTGCGCCCGCATGCCGATTTGGTCTGGGATCTCGGCGCCGTCGCGCTGGGCCTGTCGGTCTCCCGCGTTCGCTTTTCGAACGGCATCGTCGACAGCACGCAGCTCGGCCTCGTCCTCAACGCGACCAACGATTTCCGTTTCGTTCCCGCCGCACGCCTCGACGAGCCGGTCGTTTCCGGCGGCCGGGCCGGACTCGGATTCGACCGCCTGCAGTTGGTCGGCGGCGCCTATCGCACGCCCGCCGGGAAGCTGCTCCTCGATGGCGCGCCTCTGCCGCGCTCTATCGCCCTGCTCGGAATACGTGCCGAGCAGGCGTGGGGAACCAATGCTTTCTGGGGCATCGAAGCCAGTCGTGCCGCACGCGGCGGCGGTGTGGGCGGCTATGCCGAGGTGCTCGGCGCGCTCGGTCTCGAAGAGGAGATCGTCCGCGACACGCTGACGGTTGGCGGCCGCATCGCGGTCGGCGCCGGCGGCGGCGGCAATGTCTCGACCGGTGGCGGCCTGCTTGCCAAGGCGGCCCTCTACGGCATCGTGCGGCTGACCAACGAGCTCGGCGTCTCGCTCGAAGCCGGCATGGCGCGGGCGCCGAACGGCAACTTCCGCGCCGTGCAGGGTTCGGCCGCGCTGGTCTGGGCCATCGACAGCCCCGATGACAGCGGCATCGCCGCTCGGCCTTCGCGCACCGACTTCAGCGCCGGCGTGATCGCCCACGGCGCGCCGCGCAGCGACGGCAGCGCGCGCTCCTTGCGCGCCATCACGCTCAAGGTCGATCGCTTCCTGACGCCGGGCTTCTATGTCGCCGGCGAGGCCCTCGGCGCAATCGGCGGCAACGCCAGCGGCTACTCGGGAGCGCTCGTCGGCGCAGGCTGGCTGCAGCGCGTCGGGCCGCGCTTTCACGCCGGTGCGGAGCTACTGGCCGGCGCGTCGGGCGGTGGTGGCGTGGTCAGCGGCGGTGCGATCTTCCAGCCGAGCGCCTATGTCGGCTTCCAGGTGACACCGGCGGTCGCGCTGCGCGTCGGAGCCGGTCGCGTCAAGGCCACGAGCGGGCCGCTCTCCGGCACCTTCGTCGATGCCTCGCTCGTCTTTTCCTACGGCGGCTCGGCGGGGAGATCGCGCGCGCCTTCCGGGTCTCCTTGACGTCGCCCGCTTCCTGACCACGCTCGGCGCGACGGCCGCGCTTCGGCGGCGCAGACCTAGGCCGTCGCAGCCGCGACTGATCCACGTCAAGTCGGCATCCTCGAGACGCGACGAGCAGACCGTAAGCTTCGCCCATGCCATTTCGACGCCACGCCGAACGCCACCGCACCGACCGGGTCGGCTGGCTGCGCGCGGCGGTGCTCGGTGCCAACGACGGCATCGTCTCCACCGCCAGCCTCGTCGTCGGCGTGGCGGCGGCGAGCGCCAGCCAAAGCAACGTCATGCTCACCGGTGTGGCCGGGCTGGTCGCCGGCGCGATGTCGATGGCGGCCGGCGAATACGTCTCGGTGCATTCGCAGGCTGACACCGAGAAGGCCGACCTGACCCGCGAGCGCGGCGAGCTCCAAAGCGACCCGGCCGCCGAGCTGCGCGAACTGACGGCCATCTATGTAAAACGGGGACTCGAGGCCGACCTGGCGCATCAGGTCGCCGAACAGCTGACTGCCCACGACGCCCTCGGCACCCATGCGCGTGACGAGCTCGGCATCTCGGCGAGCCTGAGCGCCAACCCGATTCAGGCCGCGCTGGCTTCGGCGGTGAGCTTCGCGGTCGGCGCGGCCTTGCCGCTGGCCGTGACCGCGCTGGCGCCGGCGCACGGTCTGATCTTCTGGATCTCGGGAATGTCGCTCGCTTTCCTGGCCCTGCTCGGCGCCGTTGCCGCGCGCGTCGGTGGCGCCGACCTCTTGACCGGCGCCTGGCGGGTCACTTTCTGGGGTGCGCTGGCAATGGCGATCACGGCCGGGGTGGGCTCGCTGTTCGGTGCCGTGGTCTGAAGGTCATGCGCTGGAACACGCCGTCCTTGTCGATCAACAGGTGCTTCAAGGCCCCTGCGACATGGAGGACGAGAAGGACGATCAGCACCCAGATCAGGATCGAATGGATGCCCAGGAATTCCTCGGCCGTGTCATGGTCGGGCGCGGTCCAGCGCGGCGTGGTCAGACCGAAGAAGGGCACGCCGCCCTTGCTGTGTGACGCCCCCAGGTAGCCGGTGATCGGCATCAACACGATCAGCAGGTAGATCGATGCCTGGGTCGCTCCGGCGAGCCAGACCTGCCACCTTGGCACGCTCACCGGAAGCGGCTGCGGCCGGTGCGTCAGCCGCCAGACGATGCGCGCGACGACGAGCAGGGCGATGACGATGCCCACCGACATGTGGAGATCGAAATACGTTTCGGCCCCCGGTTCTTCCTCGACGGCCACCATGAAGAAGCCGAGCGGGATCGTGGCGAGGATCAGCACGGCGAGCGTCCAGTGCAGAACCACGGCGGTGCGGCCGTAGCGCCACGCCGCCGGCGCGGATGCGAGGGCTTCGGGCTGGCGGTTCGTCTCGGTTTTCATATCGATTGGGGCCGCTGTCTGGCGACCTGAAGTCTGCGCGTTGCCGAGCGCCGGCGAGGGCGCGGCGGCGGCGTCATTGTGCGGCGGCGCGACCTCGGGCGGCAGCGCTGCGTGCGCGCCTCGCGCGAAGCACCCATTTGCGCAGTTCGCTGTGCCAGAGCACGGCGCTGCCCATCGCGACGCAGACCAGCCATTGATCGAGCCTCAAGGGCGAGGTGCCGAATGCGAGGTTGAGGAATCCGAGATGGACGACCGCCACCTGCAGCAGCGCCGACAGCGCGACCGCGCCCCACAGCCACGGGTTGACGAACGGCCGGCGAAAGGCGCTCGTGCTCTCCGAGCGAGCCGTGAAGCAGGTGAACAGGCTGGTGAGCACGAGCACGGTGAAGCCTGCCGTGCGGGCGGTGGCGAGATCGCCGCTGCCTTCGATCAATCCGCCCGGCAGGTACATGTCGATCGTCAGCAGCGTCACCACGGCGATGACCACGCCGGTCTGCATCACGTTCGCCCACATCCGGCCATCGATCAGGTGTTCGCCCAGCGGTCGCGGCTGACGCGCCATGAGATCGTCGGCGGGCGGGTCGACGCCCATCGCCAGCGCCGGTCCGGAATCGGTGATCAGGTTGATTCAGAGTAGCTGGGTGGCGAGCAGCGGCAGCACGACGAGGTCACCGGCGCCCTCGAGTCCGATCACGCCGGCGCCGACCACGCCGAAGAACACGGTCATCACCTCGCCGATGTTCGAAGCCAGCAGATAACGCAGGAACTTGCGGATGTTGTCGAGGATGGCGCGTCCTTCGCGAACCGCTTCGACGATGGTCGCGAAGTTGTCGTCGGCGAGGATCATCCGGGCCGCTTCGCGGGTCGCGTCGGTGCCGGTCAGTCCCATGGCGATGCCGATGTCGGCGGCCTTCAGCGCCGGTGCGTCGTTGACGCCGTCATCGGTCATGGACACGACGTTGCCGTCGGCGCGCAGGGCGGCGACGATGCGCAGCTTGTGCGCCGGCGAGACCCGGGCATAGACCGAGGTCGTGCGCACCGCGACAGCGAAGGCAGCATCGTCGAGGGCGTCGATCTCGAGGCCGGTCAGCGCGGCGGCGCCGGCCTCGACGATGCCGAGATCCACGGCGATGCGCCGGGCCGTGCGCGGGTGGTCGCCGGTGATCATGATGACGCGGATGCCGGCCCGGCGCGCATCGGCGATGGCGGCCGCCGCCTCCTGGCGCGGCGGGTCCATCATGCCCACGGTGCCGACGAAGACGAGATCGCGTTCGAGCGATTCGGCGGCCCGCGCATCTTCGCCGGCGCCGAGCGGTCGATAGGCCACGGCCAGGGTGCGCAGCGCCGCATCGGACAGCGTGTCGACGTCGGCCAGGATGCGCGACCGCGGCGCGGCGTCGAGGGCGACGAGATCCATGCCGACGCGGACCCTCGTGCAGCGATCGAGCAGCACGTCGGGGGCACCCTTGCTGATGACGACGACCTGGTCGCCATGCTCGTGATCGAGCACGATCGTCGACATCATCTTGCGTTCGGAGGTGAAGGCGATTTCGCCGATGCGTTCGAAGCGCCGCTCGCGCCGTTCGGCCGCACCGAGCTTGCGCTCGGCCACCAGGAAGGCCGCCTCGGTCGGGTCGCCGTGAATCTCCCACGCGGAGCCGGCGCCTTGTCGCAGCGCCGCGTTGCCGGCCAGGCTGCCGCCGCTGAGGACGACGACGTTCTCGGCGTGCAGCGGTCCGGCCGCGAGCCTGGCGCCGGCGAACTCGACCTGCCCGAGCGGGGCGTAGCCGACGCCGGTGACGCGTGTCGCGCCAGAGGCGGTCATCACCCGCTCGATCGTCATTTCGGCGCGGGTCAGGGTTCCGGTCTTGTCGGTGCAGATGACCGAGGCCGACCCCAGCGTCTCCACCGACGACAGCTTCTTGACGATGGCGTGATGCCTGGCCATGCGCTGCACGCCGAGGGCGAGCACCACCGACAGGATCGCCGGCAGGCCCTCGGGCACCGCCGCCACGGCGAGCGATACGCCGAGCAGCATGACCTCGATGACGTCGGCCGCGCTGTGGATCTCGGAGATGAGCAGGATGGTGGCGACGACGACGACGGCGATGACGACGACCGCGAGGCTCAGGGTCCGCCCGACGCGGGCGATTTCCTTCTGCAGGGGCGTCGACTCGTCGCGGGTGGTCTCGAGCAGGTCGGCGATCTGGCCCAGTTCGGTGTCCATCCCGGTCGCCGTGACCACCGCGCGACCCGTGCCCTCGACGATCGCGGTTCCCTTGAAGACCATGCAACGACGGTCGCCGATCGACGCCGGCGCGGCCAGGGTCGCGACGTCCTTGAGCACGGCCTGGCTTTCGCCGGTCAGGGAGGCTTCCTGCACGCGCAGCGAAGCGGCGCGCACCAGGCAGGCGTCCGCGCCGACGGCATCGCCCTCGCCCAGCAGCAGCACATCGCCGGGCACGAGCTCGGCGCTCGGCACGCGCAGCGGTTGCCCGTCGCGCAGGACCGTCGAGCTCGCCCTGGTCATGCGAACGAGTGCGGCCACCGCATCGCCGGCCTTGGCTTCCTGGACTTGGCCGAGGATCGCGTTGAGGACGACGATGCTGGCGATGACAATCGCGTTGACGGGCCAGCCGGCCTTGCCTTCGATCATCCAGGCGACCAGCGCAACGACGATGGCGGCGAGCAGCAGGTAGACGAGCGGATCCTGGAACTGCGCCAGCAGGCGCCGCCAGGCGGGAACCCGGGAGGTGGAACTCAGCTCGTTGCGACCGCCCGCCGAAAGACGGCGCGCTGCCTCATGCGCCGTGAGCCCGTGGTCAAGATCGGCGCCGAGCGTTCTCGCCACGTCGTTGGGGTCCGTCGTCGACGGATCCGCGAGGCCGGCGCGGTTCGCCACGCCGGGCTCGGCCGGTCGCTTGCTCACGCCTCGATGATGACCTTCAGCGCCTTGGTATCCGCGGCCCGGGAAAACGTGTCGTAGGCTGCCACGATCTGGTCGAGACGGTAGCGGTGCGTGATCAGCTGCCTGACGTCGATGCGCTTCGACTGCACCGTCTTCAGCAGCATCGGGATCGAGACGGTGTCGACGAGCCGGGTCGTGATCGTCACGTTGTGCGACCAAAGCCGCTCCAGGTGCAGCTCGACGCCGACGCCATGCACGCCGACGTTGGCGATCGTGCCGCCGGCGGCAACGATCGCCTCGCACAGCGTGAAGGTGGCGGGAATGCCGACCGCCTCGATCGCCGCGTCGACGCCGCGGCCGCCGGTCAGCTTCATCACCTGCGCGGCGGCGTCGCCGGCGGCGCTGTTGATCGTGGCCGTCGCGCCGAAGCGCTTGCCGACGGCGAGCCGGTTGTCGTCGAGGTCGATCATGATGATTTCGGCCGGCGCATAGAACTGCGCCGTGAGCAAGGCCGCCAGCCCGATCGGCCCCGCGCCGACGATGGCGACGCTGCAACCGGGCTGGACCTTGCCGTTGAGCACGCCGCACTCGAAGCCGGTCGGCAGGATGTCGCTAAGCATGACCAGCGCCTCTTCGTCGGCGCCCTCGGGAATCGGGTAGAGGCTGGTGTCGGCGTGCGGGATGCGCACGAACTCGGCCTGCGTGCCGTCGATGCGGTGGCCGAGGATCCAGCCGCCGGTCGTGCAGTGCGAATACAGTCCTTTGCGGCAGGGCTCGCAGCGGCCACAGGAGCTGATGCACGAGATCAGCACGCGGTCGCCGGCCTTGAACGTCGTCACGCCCGGTCCCACCGAGTCGACGATGCCGACCCCTTCGTGGCCAAGCGTGGTGCCGGGCGCGCAGGTGGCAACGTCGCCCTTCAGGATGTGCAGATCGGTGCCGCAGATCGTCGTGCGCGTGACGCGGACGATGGCGTCGCCCGGCATCTGCACGGCCGGCTTGGCGCGGTCTTGAAGCTTCTTCTGGCCGGGGCCGTTGTAGACGAGGGCTTGCATGGTGGGCTTTCTGTAGGGTCAGGTTGCCGGCGTCGGCGGCGCCAGCGTCAGGACGAGGTGGATCGCATCCGGGTCGTACGAATTCGAGTCGACGACGAAGCCGAGCGAGCGCGCCAGCTCGCGCATGGCCGTGTTCTCGCGCAACACGTCGCCGACCATGCGCTGCGTGCCGCGCCGGGCGAGGTAGTCGATCATCTTCTTCATGAGCATGCGGCCGAGACCGCTGCCCTTCAGGTCGGAGCGGACGACGATCGCGAACTCGGCATCGACGTTGTCAGGGTCGGATATCGCCCGCACCACGCCGAGCGTCTGCATCGCGCCATCGGCCGATGTCTGCACGGCGATGAAGGCCATCTCGCGTGCGTAGTCGATCTGGATCAGGCGCGCCAGCTCGCTGCGCGGCAGCTCGCGGCGCACGCTGAAGAAGCGCAGCCGCAGATCCTCCGGCTGCAACTGCTCGACGAAGGCGCGATGCTGCGCCTCGTCTTCGGGCCGGACCGGGCGCAGCACGATCGTTCCGCCTTGCCAGGCGACGGTTTCCGCAAGCTCCGCCGGGTACGGCGCGATCGCGAAGTGGGCCGCGCCGGCGGGCGCTTGCCGGCTGACGCGGATGCGCGCGTCGACGGCGACGACGCCGTCGAGATCGGCCCAGAGCGGATTGATGTCGAGCTCGGCCAGCTCGGGCAGGTCGGCCAGCATCTGCGACAGCGCGATCAGCACGTCGCAGAGCGCGTCGATGTTTGCCGGCGCGTGGTCGCGATAGCCGGCCAGCAATTTCGCGACGCGGGTGCGCGACACCAGCTCGCGGGCCAGCGTCCGGTTCAGCGGCGGCAGGCCGATCGCCCGATCGGCCAGCACCTCGACGGCGGTGCCGCCCTGGCCAAACAGGAGCACCGGGCCGAACAGGGGATCGATGCTGGCGCCGACGATCAGCTCCTGCGCGAACGGCCGCGACGCCATGGCCTGGACCATGAAGCCGGTGATGCGCGCCTCGGGCCGCAGTTCGCCCACGCGCGCCAGCATCTGCTCGGCCGCGAGACGCAGCTCGGCCTCGTCGCGCAGGCCGAGGGCGACGCCACCGACGTCGGACTTGTGGCTGATGTCGGGCGAACGAATCTTCAGCACTGCGGGATAGCCGTGCTCGCGCGCTGCCGCCACGGCGGCATCGGCGCTCGGCCCGGCGGCCACCGTCGCCACGACCGGAACGCCGTAGGCCCTGAGCACGGCCTCGGACTCGATGGCATCGAGCATCTCGCGGCCTTCAGCGAGCACGGCGGCGATCCTCGCCCGCGCCGCGACGATGTCGGGTGGCCCGTTCTCGCTTGCCGTCGGCGCCTCGCTCAGCAGGGCCTGGTTGCGCCGATAAGTCGCCAGCATCGCGAAGGCGCGAACCGCTTCCTCGGGCGTGGCGTAGTCGGCGACGCCGGCCGCTTCGAAGATCTGCCTGGCCTCGCGGATCGATGCGTCGCCGAGCCAGCACGCCATGACGCGATCGGTGGCCTGCTGCACGAGCGGCGCGCAGGCGCGCGCGATGTCGGCGCTGGCGACGATCGCCGTCGGCGCGTGCATGAAGAGCAGCGCGCCGCTGCGCCGATCGGCGAGCAGCGCCTGCAGCGCGTCGACGTAGCGCTGCACCGGGGCGTCGCCGATGATGTCGATCGGGTTGGCGTGCGACCAGGTCGACGGCAGCACCGCGTCGAGGCGCGCGCGAACGTCTTCGCTCAAGTCGGCGAGCGGCACGCCGGCCAGCGCCGCGGCGTCGGCCGCCATGACGCCGCCGCCGCCGCCGTTGGTGAGCACGGTCAGCATCTCGTCGCGATTGCGACCGAAGCGGGCCAGCGTCTCGGCGGCCATGAACAGGTCTTGCAGGGTGTCGACGCGCAGCATGCCGGCGCGGCGGATCGCGGCGTCGAAGACGATGTCGGAGCCGGCCAGCGCCCCGGTGTGCGAAGCGGCGGCCTGCATGCCCTTGCCGGCGCGGCCGGCCTTGACGACGATCACCGGCTTGTTGCGCGCCGCGGCGCGCGCGGCGGACATGAACTTGGCCGGCGCTTCGGCCGACTCCATGTAGAGCAGGATCGATCGCGTTCTGGCGTCGCTGGCCAGGTAGTCGAGCAGGTCGCCGAAATCGACGTCGGCACGCTCGCCGAGCGAGATCATGTGCGAGAAGCCGATGCGCCGCGACTTGGCCCAGTCGAGCACCGCCGTGACCAGCGCTCCGGATTGCGAGACGAAGGCCAGGTCGCCGGGCAAGGCGTCGGTGTGCGCGAAGCTTGCGTTCAAGCCGGCGTGGGGACTCAGCAGGCCGAGGCAGTTGGGACCGAGCACGCGCAGCACGTACGGTTTGGCGGCGGCCAGCATCGCCTGCTTCTGCGCCGGGGTCATGCCGGCCGTCACGACGATGGCGGCATACGTACCGAGCTTGCCCAGTTCTTCGATCAGACCGGTCACCGTCGCCGGTGGCGTGCACAGCACGGCAAGGTCGGGAACTTGCGGCAGGTCGGCCAGACGCGCGAACGCAGCAGCGCCATCGAGCAGCACCGGGCGCAAATTCACGGCAAGGACAGTCCCGGCAAAGCCGCCGGCGCGCAGGTTGCGCCAGACCGTCGCGCCGACGCTGCCGGCGCGATTCGAGGCGCCGATGACGACCACCGACTTCGGCTCGAGCAGGCTGTCGAGATGACGAATGCTCATCAATGCACCCTACGGCCTTCGGCCAGTCCCACCGAGCGGGAATGAGCCCCTTCGGGCGGCCGGGCGAGGCTCATGCGACCGGCGGCTTCGACTGCGCCGATGGCTCGTCGAGCCACGTCATGAGCAATGTATAGGCCACCGCGAGGATGACCGGCCCGACGAAGATGCCGATCAGGCCGAACGCCACCAGACCGCCGACCACACCGACAAAGATCAACAGGAAAGGCAGATCGGCGCTGCGTCGAACCAGCATCGGTCGAACAAAAGTGTCGAGCAGACTTGCCGCCAGCGACCAGACCAGCAGGAAGGTGCCCCAGGCCGGCCCCTGGCTCCAGTAGACCCAGACCACCGCAGGGATCAGCACGACCAGCATGCCGATCTGGGCGACGCACAGCATGAACAACACGGCCGTCAGCAGCCCCGCGAAGGGAACTCCCGCGATCGCCAGACCGACGCCGCCCAGCACCGACTGGATTGCAGCCGTGAGGCCGACGCCAAGCGCGATGCCGCGAATTGCGCGACCTGCCAGGTGAACCATGTCTTCGCCGCTCGCTCCGCCGAGGCGGTATCCCAGGCGCAAGATCGCGGACGATGCTGTTTCGCCGTGCGCATACATGAAGCCCGTGAGCACCAGAGTCAGCAGGAACTGGATCGCCAGATAGCCGAGATTGCCCGCCCTGGCGACGAACCATGCAGTCAGGCTGCCGATGTAGGGTGCCAGGCGCGCCCACGCACCGTCGAGCCCGGACGCGGCGGCGTCTTTCCAGAAAGCCGCAAGCCTTGCGCCGAAGACCGGCAGATTGGACATCCAGGCGGGTGCCAAGGGACTGCGAAAACTCGCGATCGATCGCGCCTTCTCGGCGATCTCGCCGGCGTTCGCGACGATCGTGCCGGCGGCAAGCAACAAGGGAATGACGAAGAGCAGCAGCAGGATCAGGATCATCACAAGGATCGCCAGGCTGCGGCGGCGCCACAGCCGCGCCTGCATGCGCAGCAGCATCGGCCACGTCACGACCGCGATCGTCGTCGCCCAGATCGCCGCCGCCAGGAATGGCCGCACGATCCAGAATGCGGCGACGACCAGGGCGCCGACGACCAGGGCGCCGGGCAAGGTTCGGGCGAGATCGGGCGGGGCTCTTACCACCAGTGGATCATGCACCGGCAGGCAAGCGCCGCTCCGGCGCCCCGGCCGCGCGTCGACAAGGATAGCGACCTGCATCTCAAGCGCACGGCGGCTGCGTCGGTGCGGCCTTGCACGAGGGACGCACCGTTCCATGATGCAGTCCGACCTCGGCCCCGAGAGTCGAGGCGCACCGACGGTGGCCTTGACGATTCCTGCCCGGCCGAGACGACGATCGCCGCGTGCGTGCCGAGCCGGCCCAGCTCGTCGATCAGGCCGGCGACCGTCGCCGGCGGCGTGCACACGACAGCGAGCTCGGGAACCTGCGGCAGGTCGGCCAGACGCGCGAACGCGGTGCCGCCGTCGAGCTGAACCGGCCGCGAATTGACGGCCAGGACGGGTCCGGCGAAGCCGCCGCTGCGCAGGTTGCGCCAGACCGTCGCGCCGACGCTGCCGGCGCGGTCCGACGCGCCGACGACGACCACGACTTGGGCTCCAGTAGGCTCTCGAGGTGGCGAACTGTCATGCGTTGGGATGCTGCTTCGGCGGTCGGGTCATGACAAGGATCGCTCGCCCGACGAAGACGTCACGCGGGCCTCGCGCGACAGGACTGCCGGAGAAGATCGCGTGGGCTACTGGGCGACCCGGGGTGCGCCTAGCCTGCCGCCACGAACCGGTCGGCGCGCGCCGCCTGCACGACCTCCGACGGATTCGAGTCGATCAGGTCGATCGGGCACGATCGAAGTCCCGGACCGGTTGCCCGAGGGCTTGTCGCGAGGCGGTCGCGAGCTGCATCAACGGTCGTTCGTCGTTGGCGTCGGCTCGCCTGCGGGTGCCGGCGTCCGCGCCGCGACCTCGACCAACTCGGCGATCGCCTGCGCGAGGGCGCGTCGCAGGTCGAGGACCTGCAACTCTAGCCGCTGCCGCAGCTCGCGTTCCGGGGCGAGCAGCCTCTGCAATTGGCCGAGCGCTTCGATACCCTCGTTCGCACCGATGCAGGCCTGCGCCGCAACGGCGTCGCCGCTCGTCACCGGCAGCGCCGCGACGGCCTGCTCCAGCCGGGCCTTGACCGCTTCGAACAGCCCGTCCCACTCCTCCGGCGTCAGGTTGGGCGGCGCCGACTCCGCTGGCGCGCGCGCCAGCGGAGTGGCCCCAGCAGATCGGCCGCCGTCCGGGTTCGGGCCAGGAATCGTCAAGGCCACCGTCGGTGCGCCTCGACTCTCGGGGCCGCGGTCGGACTGCATCATGGAACGGTGCGTCCCTCGTGCAAGGCCGCAACGACGCAGCCGCCGTGCGCTTCGCCCAGCTCGCTGATGACCGTCACGTGCCTTGCCCCAGGAGTAGGAAAGTGGCGACGCTCGCGCCGCCTCTCGTCAGTCTTGGCCGCATTGCTGCCCCTGTCTGTGCGGCAGCGCACAGTCGAATCCAGCCGATGCTGGTGTACTGTCGAAAACTCTTCGAGAATGACGATGACCGACAAGAAGCCAGCCGGCCCCAAGAGCGCCGGGGCCCGGCCGCAGAACAAGGCGACCGGCCAGAAGCGCAGCCTAGAGCGCGGCAAATCGACGCGCAAGAAGAACCCTGGCAAACGGGCCACGCAGGGCGGCTGACACGTCGTCGAGGCGGTCGTCCTGCAGAGCCGCAGCGCCGCTGCAGGCCGCGCAGGTTAGAGCAGCCCGTCATACGCCCGCCGGTCCGCCGCATAGCAGCCGCAGGCGGCGGCTTCGAGGCCGGCCCGGTCGAGCACCGTCAGGTCGCCGCGGTGGTATTCGATCAACCCCGAGTGCTGCAAGGCGCTGGCGGCCGCGGTAACGCCGACGCGGCGCACGCCCAGCATGTAGGCGAGAAACTCCTGCGTCACCCGGAAAGTGACCGCATGGGCGCGGTCCTGGCTCATGAGCAGCCAGCGCGCCAGGCGCGGGCCGATCGGGTGATAGCGGAGGCAAGCCGCCGCGGAAGCGTGCTGTGCCATGAGCACGTACAGGTAGCGTCCCATGACGCGCTGAAGAGACGGGCTGCCCGCAAACTCGGCGCGAAACGCCTTCGCCTTGATGCGCGAGGCAACGCCGGCGCCCTGCACCAGCGCGCGCAACGGCGATGTCGCGACACCGAGAGCCAGGTGGGCACCGAGCATGCCCTCGTTGCCGACCATGCCGACCTCGAGGCCGGGCGTGCCGCTCGCCATCGTCAGCAACGAGATGAAGCCCTCGGTCGGAAAATAGACGTACCGGGTCGGCGTGCCGGGCTCGCAGAGCACCTCGGCCAGCACCAGATCGACGGGCTGGCACAACGCAAGCAGGCGCGACCGGTCGTGCCGTGGCAGCAGATCGATCAGGTGGTTCGAGTCAACCGGGGCCTGGACCGTGGGCATGGGCGCCGAGTGTCGGTGGCAGGCCCGACTTCGACCGTCTGGCAGCGCACATAGCGGCCAACGATTTGCACTTCTTCGCGGGAAACCCAGCGGCCGAGCGACCGCTTCGATCTGAACACGCACCCGGCGTCGGCGTGGTCAGGTCGACAAGACGTCGGGCAGCAGTCGGTCGTATTCCTTCTTCACCACCGCATAGCACTCGCAGCTCCGCTTTTCGAGCCCGTCCCGATCGAGCACCGTGATGCGCCCGCGGGCATAGCGGATCAGGCCCGCCTTCTGCAGTTTCAGAGCGCCTTCTGTAACGCCCTCGCGGCGCACGCCGAGCATGTTGGCGATCAGCTCCTGCGTCATCACCAGCTCGTTGCCCTGCAGGCGGTCGAGGCTGAGCAGCAGCCAGCGGCAGAGCTGCTTGTCGAGCGAATGGTGCCGGTTGCAGACCGCCGTTTGTGCCATCTGCGTGATCAACGCCTGCGTGTAGCGCAGCAGCAGATGCAGCACCGGGCCTTGCTTGAACTCCTCCTTGAGCACGTCGGCTTTCATGCGCAGACCCTTGCCGGCGCTTTGCACCACCGCCCGGCTCGGCGTCGACTCGCCGCCCATGAAGAGCGAGATGCCGACGATGCCTTCGTTGCCGGCGACGGCAATTTCGGCCGAAGCGCCGTTTTCCATGACGTAGAGCAGCGACACGATGGCCGTGGTCGGGAAATAGACGTGACTGAGCACGGCGCCGGACTCGTAGAGCACCTCGCCGAGGGGCATGTCCACCTCCTCGAGGAGTGGCTTCCAGCGGCGCCACTCGGTCTTCGGCAGGGCCGCCAGAAGGTGGTTGTATCTGGGGTCTACGGGCATCGGCGAACGAGCGGGGTTTGGGGGGAGTCTATACCTGGCAAGGCGCTCGGATGTGCGGTAACGGACAGAGGGAGGAACGACAATTTCCGAGACCCAAAAGGGCGCGGATTGGCCTTCCCGCGCGACGCCGGTACCATTGCCCACGTTGGGGCCGAGGATGCGCATGGGACTTTTTTCGCTGGAACACAGCAAGGCGGCTTACCGTCTGGACTTCGCGGTGTACGGCGGCCTGGTGACGGGACTGGCGGCGCTGCTCCTGTTCGCGACGCCGCGTGCGCAGGGCTGGGAGATCGCCGCCTTCGCCTTGTTCGGCTTGGCCGGCTGGACCGCCATCGAGTACGCGCTGCATCGCTTCATCCTGCACGGGCTCGACCCGTTTCGCCGCTGGCACGCCGAGCACCACGAGCGGCCGCAGGCCCTGATCTGCGCGCCCACCGTCTTCAGCGCCTCGCTGATCGCGGCCCTTATCTTTCTGCCGGCCCTGCTGCTCGGCGGCGTCTGGCGCGCCTGCGCCATCACCCTCGGCGTCCTCGCCGGCTATCTGGCCTACGCCATCACGCACCACGCCACGCATCACTGGCGCGCCGACAACCCCTGGCTGCGCCGCGTCAAGGTCAACCACGCGCGCCATCACCACGCCTCGCTGCCGCCGGGTGCCTACGGCGTGACCAGCGCTTTCTGGGATCACGTCTTTCACAGCAGCCCGCGGCCGCGCACTCGCGCCCGCTGAACGAACAAGCGCAGCGTCGCTAGGGCGCGAACGGCAGGCGGTAGAGCCAGAGCGGCCGGCCGTCGGCGCAGGTGAACACCTTGGTCGGCCGGCACGACGCGATCTCGAACTCGAGACTCGCCAGCCAGCTGCCGGGACGCATTTCGCGGCCGGCCTTGTCGGCGGCGTGCGGCATGCTTTCGGGGCGCTGGAAGACGTAGACCAGATCGAACGCCGACCAGTCGGCGGACCACATGTCGCCACGCCCGACGGTCGCCCAAGGGCAGCGCAGCGCGCAGGCAACTCGCAGCGGCCGGCTCCATTCGATGCCGGCGAGCCTTGCGCGCGGCAGCTCGCGACGCAACTCGATCAGGGCATCGCCCAGGCCGCAGCCGGCGTCGAGTACGCGTGCCGTGTCGGGCAGCGCGAGTTGCGCGGCGAGACCGCGCAGCGCGCCTTTCGGCGTCGGAAACACGGGCGCGTCACGCCAGGCATTGATCGGATAGACGAGCAGCAGCGCGATCATGGGCGCGAGCCAGGCCCAGGCGGGCAGGCTGCCTGCGAATCCCGAGGCTGCGAGCGAGAGGGGAAATCCGGCGCCGACGAAGACGCGCCGCCAGGGCGTCGATGCGACGATGCCGAGCGCGACGCCGATCGACGCGGCGAGCGTGAACGCGATGGAGGGTGCTGCACCTTGCGCACGCAAGGCCACGAAGACAGCCCAGCACGCGCCCCACGCGAGCAG
>JANXWR010000336.1 GCA_025351025.1 Burkholderiales bacterium
CGCGACGCCGCCAACTCGTGGACATGCGCGTGGCCGAGAACAACCACCTCGAGCATGCAGGCAAATGTTGGCGCGAGTCGTCCTTAAGTGCAAAACAAATCGGCGCACCGCACTAGCTCTGTGACGCGACGGACTTTCCGCGGCCGGAAAGCGGCCGAAAAAGGCCATTTCCCCGGAAATGCCCGCCGTGGTGATGCAACTCGTCGCAAGGAGACCAGCCGCGGGAGTGCATTCGAGGGCTCGCAGCCGTTCATTTTGGCGAATCGATGTTTCCCCGTCAGGCAGCAACGCCGCAACGAGATTGGCGGGAAATGCGTCGTTCTTTGTTTAGCAAGGCCACTGTCAGCGTCCACCTGCTAGCCCGACGGACTTTGGCGGGCTAGAGGGGACATCAGATACTGTCGTTCGCGACGGACTTAGTTTGTCTTGGTCAGCGCGCAGAGAGACAGATGACGTCCGTGGAAGCGGCCTCGCGCTGATAGCGGCCGAACACGCCGCCCGGCGTCACAACTCTTCGCGTGCGAGAGCTTCAATGCCTGTGTTTGCGCTCCACTACCCGCCATATTTCAACGATGCCCGATGCATCATCGCCTTCGGGAGGCTCGCAGACGAGATCGCCAAGATACCCGTAGCGCTCATTGATCGCCTCCCGCAGAAACTCCAGACTCGTCGCCTTCAGCGTTTGGGTGTCATTCTCGGGGGGAGTCTTCTCGTCCGGCAAATAGGTCCATTGTCGCGATACGTACTCGTCCCCCTCGCGCGTGACCAGCCATCGCGAATGCACTCTCAGCCAGGCGTAGACTGCGGATGCGTCCCACGTCGCCTCCTGGCCCATCTGGTCCCCCTGCTCAACATCAGACGAGATAGAGAGAGACCCGCTTGACCGGCTCAGACGAATCTGCTCATTGACCCCAGTGCGGCGGTCGGCGCTTGCTGCGCCGAATCGTCGCACCGCGCAGTCGATTCGTCCAGTCCGATTCCGCCGGCGCAGACCGGCCCAAGCAATCACTCGCCGGCGACCGCTACGAACTGAGAAGGCCGAGAGCGTTGCTACGAGGCTGAGCAGCGGCCGGCGCTCCGGTTTCAGCCGGGCACGCGGACCAGGCCGGCGCCTTCGACAGACCTTGCTTGTCGCGTGGTATCAGCGGCCCGCCTCTTAGAGACCTTGACGGACTTTATTTCTGTTGGTCAGTGTGATCCCGACAATAAAGTGCGTCCAAAAAATAGAGTCCGTCGGGGAAATCGTGAAATCTCGCATCATGAGAGGCGCCCTTCGGCCACTACCTGCCATTCGCGGCCGTCGGCTCCAGACCGTGAGCTTGGCTGGCCGAGCATCTGATCATCTGCTTAGGGCGAATGCGGCAAGAGCCGGTCGCCAGCGACGCTGCGCGCCTCCATTGGGATAGCTGTGATGGGGCTGCCGGGACCGATCCCTGCGAGGCGCAGTCGAGCAAGCTTGCAGGTCCGGCTTGGGTGGCAGGCCGACTACTTCGCCGTCGGCTGGAACTCCGGATCGCCCATCTGCCACAGTTCATCGACGAGGAAGATCAGCGCGAACTCTGGAAGCGAACGCCGCGCCCGTTCCGATCAGGTTCTTGACGTTGGCGGAGGCCGAGAAATGATCCCGTGCGAGCCATAATGCGGATTATCGTCCCAGCGGCAGGTACAACGTCATTGGCGCGTCTTGCAGCGTCTTGAATCCGAAGTGCACATAGAAGGCCTTGGCCACATCGTCCTTCGCGTCCACAACCAAGGCGTACGCCGCGACTTGCTGTCGAGCCTTCAGGCAGCGATCGACGGCGCAACCCAACAGAAGCTTGCCCAAACCCTGGCCTTGTCGATCCGTACGACACGCGAGGCGGCCCATGCGAAAGCAGGGAAGTGGGTATAGAGGCAACTTCTTGCGCTCGGCTTCGGTAAGACGCTGCCGATCGACCTCAGCCGCGCTGAGCGTGTAGTAGCCCAGGATGCGTTCGGGCTGTGCCGACTCGGTGAGCACGTAGACCGAGCTGATGCCGCGTCGGCGGTGCTGCTCGGCGAAGCGATGGAGGTACTCATTCAGCGCCGGTATCCCGCACTCGAACCCCTGCCGGTCGTGAATCGCAGGGTCGAGTGTCAGGTCATCGAGCACGCCGAACCTTGCGCCGCACCTGCGTCAGGGCCGCCTTGAGGGCCGGGTTTGGTGCAAAGGCCGAGTCCAGCGCGTGGGCGAACGCGCTGAAATCGCGGTCGGTGAGCGTAAGTCGCGCTTCTCGGTCTAGCAGCATCTGCGCCTTCTCCTTCGCGGCCACGCGAACAAAGCCGGCCATCGTGGTGCCGAGCAAGGCCGCGGCCTTTGCGACGATTGCCTTCTCGTCGGCATCCATCTTGAGATCGAAGCGTGCAGCGGCGGTCATGACCAGCTTTGAAAATTGGTACGGCATTTTACCGTACTCTTCGCTTTTGTGCCCACGAGGCAAGGTGGGCCAGCGCTGCGGCTGCGGTCGAGCCCCGCATGCACCGGGTTGCCAATCAACGAGCGACCTTTCCCAACGTAGCCAAAACGTAGCCAAACGAGTGACCCGAACGCTCCCTCAGACTTCGTAACGCTCCTCTGTTTACCTCGTGCGCGCGTCCGTAGCCCGGTGGCCAGGGAGCTTTTTTTCGCACGTTGCCAATCGTCGCCTCAGGGCAAAGGAGAACCCAATGGAATTCATGCTCACCTTTCAGCAGCCGGCAGAAGTCTACGAACGCAATGCCGATCCGGTCGCTGGAGCGCCTGTACTGCAGGGTGGAACAAGGCGACATGCCCCGCGACAGA
Organism: Burkholderiales bacterium; assembly: GCA_025351025.1. Lineage (GTDB taxonomy): Bacteria > Pseudomonadota > Gammaproteobacteria > Burkholderiales > Burkholderiaceae_C > Schlegelella_A. The sequence goes on from JANXWR010000336.1 coordinate 2,801, forward strand.
GATCATTGGGTTGGCCCGGTCGGAGAGCCACCTTGACGCCCATCCGTGTAAGGAGGAATCTCCGGTTCGCATTGCATCACCGCGTCGTCCGGCGGATGAGTGCCGCTTGCCAATATGGAGGATTCATCGTCATGTCCACTCAGCTCAGCTCTGGCAAAGGTGTCGTCCCCGCTCACGGTGACGCCATTCGTATCGTGCCCCTTTTCGAGACGAGTGGAACGCCGACGGTCGGCGCGGCGAAGGCGGCTCCGGCGGTGGCACCCCTGCTGATCTATCGCAATGGCCCCCTGCTTACCGCTGTGGAGGTTTTCACGATCTTCTGGGGTGCCGCGTGGCAGCAGGGTCCGAATGTCGCGCTGGTCACTCATGTCAACCAATTCTTTGATTTCATTCTTGGAAGCCCGTTGATCGACCAGCTTGCCGAGTACAGCGTCCCGGGCAAGGCCATCGGTCGCGGCCGACACACCGGCACACTGCTGCTCCCTACGCCGGCGCCGAAGCATACGACCACCGACAGCGCCATCCAGCATATGCTTCAGCACGAGATCGCGATCAACTCGGCGCTCCCGCAACCTACGCCGAACACCTTGTATTTCGTCTATCTGCCGCCGGGCGTCAGGGTGGTGCAGGGCGGCTCGGCTTCCTGTCAGGCCTTCTGCGGCTATCACAGCGATATCTCCGGCCAGATCTTCTATGCGGCGATGCCCTACCCGGGCTGCTCCGGTTGCACGGGTGGACTGAACGCCGCGGACGCCCTCACATCGACCAGCTCGCATGAGTTGTGCGAGGCAATCACGGACCCCATCCCGGGCCAAGGCTGGTACGACGACCACAACGGCGAAATCGGCGACATCTGCGCGTGGAAGACGAAGCACGTCGGAGCCTTCACTGTTCAGCTCGAGTGGTCCAACAAGGCGCACAAATGCATCTGACTTGGCTCCCGGCCGCCACTCGTCCGCGCGGTGGCCGACGCCTCTCCGTACGTCGATGAAATCAGAACCGACGTCCCGGGTTAGGTTGGTCTCTGGCAGGCGAGCGACGTTCCGAACAAGGAGGGGTGATGGACGTTGTGCGCCGGATTCAGGCCTTTAATCATGGCCGCGACCCGGAGAGGTTACGCCTCAAATACCGTGCGATGCGGGCGACCGCATTCGCATTCCTGCGCGGAAGCTGCCACCTCTTCTATGACCGCCTGCCGCACGGCGGTCTCTTCAAGTCGGCGCCGCTGGTCTGGTGCTGCGGAGATCTGCACCTCGAGAACTTCGGCTCGTTCAAGGCGGACAACCGGCTTGTCTATTTCGACATCAACGATTTCGACGAGTCGGCCATGGCACCGACGACCTGGGACCTTGCCCGCATGGCGACCAGTTTGCGGGTCGCTGCCGACAATTCGACGATCCGCGAATCGGACGCCGACGGGCTTTGCGAGCTCTTCGTCGAGTCCTATGCCGCGGCGCTTTGCCTTGGAAAGGCCTATTGGGTCGAGCGCGACACCGCCGAAGGCCTGGTGCGATTGCTTCTCGATCGACTCCGGACACGAGGTCGCACCGATTTCCTGAATACGCGAACCCACTTCAAGGGGAAGAAGCGGCTGCTGCGGGTCGACGGAACCAAGGCCTTGCCACCCAGCGAGGGGCAGCGCGCAGCCGTCATCGATTTCATGACTGCCTTCGCTCGGGCGCAACCGCGACCAGCGTTTTACAGAGTACTCGACGTGGCGCGCCGCGTCGCCGGGACGGGCAGCCTGGGCGTTGAACGGTACGCGATTCTGGTGGAAGGCAAGGGCTCGCCTGACGGCAACTACCTGCTCGACCTTAAGCAGGCACTGCCATCCGCGCTCGCTCTTCGCCTTCCGATGCCACAACCGCTCTGGCCCACCGAGGCGCATCGGGTCGTGACCATCCAGCGCCGACTGCAGGCAGTGTCGCCGGCGTTTCTTCAGCCCGTGCTGATGGCCGAAGTCGCCTATGTCCTGCGGGCTCTTCAGCCGTTGGAGGACCGTGTCACGCTCAACGCCGCCACGCAGAGCCAACTCTCCCTCGAACAAACGATCCGTACCATGGCCAGGATAGTGGCCTGGGCGCACTTGCGCAGTTCCGGTCGCGAGGGGTCGGCGACGGCCGACGAGCTGATCGACTACGGCCAGAGGTCGAAATGGCGGCGGAAATTGCTCGATGCGTGCTCTGCGTGCGCGTCGCAAGTGGTGCTGGACGCGGCCGCCTTCGACGAAGCCTATGACGATGGCGTGTTTGATGACGGGTCTGCCCGGAAGGGCGCGCGTGGCTGAGGCGATCCCACTGCGCACTGGCCGCATTCCTTGGTTTGACGTCGGCGCTGGTCTCTGCCTTTGGCGGCTGGGCCCCGGACACATAGGCGCAATCTTTCCATCGACACAACCAGCGCAGCGCGAGGCCGGGATTACTACCGCGGCTCCTCGCACGATTTTCGACACTGTCGGACCTCACGGTTGAGGTGCAGAAGGTTCCAGCGACTTGATATCAGCTGACGGCGGCTACCTGCCCGACTGATGTTGCGGGCGTTCCGCTGTTAAACAGGACATCCTTGGCCGGATTCGGAACACATTTCTTGGGCGGTACGACAGCCCAATAGACAAGATCCTTGGGCGCCGGCGATGCCGAGCCGACATCCAGGAAACCCGTCCGCGCGACGCCTTGTGAAGGCAAGCCTGTCGGATACGCAGCAACGTACACAGCCCCGCGCCGTTGCAGATCCGAGGGCTCGATCCAAGGCGACTTCACAAAGGCGCCATCTTCCAGAACGGCGGCCGTCCCGCCGTTGTAGACCGAGACGATGCCAGCCTCGAACGTCGGCCCGACCACATAGGCAAGCGGGCACGACGTCGCGTCGTGCCAGTCGTGGCGCACGGCATCGGCGAGCGCTTGGGCCGGATAGTGCGAGTCCTGACGCGAGCCTTTGGCCACGCCAGGGCTGAGCTCCAAGATGATAAAAGTCGCATGCAGCAAGGCGACTGCCAGGACAGCGAGCGCGCCCGGCTGCTGAGGCAAGACGCGACGCATCCGCCAGGCAAGCCACAGGCTCGCAAACTGGAGTGCTTGGTAGCCCCAATGGTTTTGCAGCTCGAGTCCGAGGAGCGGCGAAGTCAGAAGGGTGGCCGCCAACGGAAAGCCGATCAGCCCGAAAAACCAAGCGCGCCGGCGCCGGCACGCAGCTTCGCTTTCGGCCACAGGGCCAGCGCTTGGCGGCCGCGGCATCACGACCAGCAAGCCGGCGAAAAGAAGAGCAGGAAAGAGCAGCCTGATCTGTTGCGCGAGAAAGCTTGTGACATTGCAAGCTCGTTCCAGAAAGGAGAGGGTGCGGCCCTCTTGGGCGGCGTAGGCAAGCGTCGCGAAGTCATGCTTGAAGATCCATGCGACATGTGGCGCTAGGATTGCCAGGGCCAGCAGGCTCGCCGCCAGCAAACCGGCTCGAGCGGACCGAGGGGCGAGTTCACCACTCAGCCAAGCGGCGGCAATCAAGCCAGCAAGAGGCACCGCCGCTTGGTATTTCGAGAGCATTGCCAGGGCCGCCAGGACGCCCACACCTCCCCACCAACCTCGGCTTGCCGAGGGCTTCAATGCTCGCAATAGACACCAAGCGGTGGCGCTGACGGCCAACATCATCACCGTGTTGTGGTTGAAGAGGAAAGCCCGGTTCGAAAAAGGCTGCTGCAGCCCCCAGAACATGAGCACCACAATCGCCAGTCGTCGGCCGATGAGCTCGAGAGCGATGCGATAGGTAAAGAACGCGGTGCCGAGCGTGCACAGTGCTGCGAGGGCGAGCGCCCAACCGGTAGACGGCCCGAACAACGCGATCGTGCCGGCCAGGATCCATGTCGGAAGAGGCGGATGCTTGTGATATCCCCACTCGACGCCATGCGCCCAGACGAATTGCTCGAAGTGGTCGCCCCACTGGCCGCTCGATGAAGCCCCCGCCAAGGTCCAGCATGCAATGAAAAAGATTGCCAGCCACGGGAGCCACCTCGCCGGGTCGGCGGCTGCTGCGCTGACCTCCAGGGTCGCGCGCGAATAGGGGACGAGTGAGGCTCGAGAAATCGGCGTCATTGACAGCGGCTTGAGCGCGGTCTGTCGCCGTCTCTTTTTGTGAATCAATCTTTGAGTATTGTAAAGGCGACGGCCAGTACTCTGCCGTCCCGGCTGACAGTGAAGCTGGCGACCGCGGGGTCATCGCTCCAATCCACTTGGACGGTTTGTGGGCCGGTCCGAGTCAAAACGATGTCGAGCGCCGTGGCCGGGGGAGGACCCACCACGACGATGTCTGCGCTGCCGCCGCCACACCCGGCGACCATCGCAAGGTAGACCACCGCTGCAGCGACGACCAAGCGCCGCCCAAAGAGAGGAAAGTCCAACATCATGATTCCTCTCAAGGAGCGCCGACCGGCCTACTCGAGACGCTGCGCGTTCGGCCCGTCGCGTGTCGTCGAACGAGCCCTTGCACACTGCAGCGAGCAGTGCGTCGGGCGAATGCAAGGGCACGGCGCCGGGACGTCGAGTTAGCCGAGCGCGGACTCGCGTGCCAACGTAGCCAAAACCTAGCCAATCGAGTGACCTCAACACTCCGCTAGACTCCTCAACGCTCCTCATTGCCCTCGTGCGCGTGTTTTTAGCCAAGGGCTTGGGATCGGCGAGGAGCGTCTCTTAATCCGTAGGTCGAGTGTTCGAGTCACTCAGGGCCCACCAGAAAAGACTCATGACCAATGAGTTAGCGGGGGGATCTCCAAGCCGGCCTGGCTGCCGGCTTGGAGAGACTGCAGCCAGACGAGGAAGCGCCGCTTTCGAGTCCGACGTTGTCGCTTAGCAATGAACAAGCAAGTCGTTTGGTCGTTGTCGTGACTGAAACGAACGCGGCCGGCGTCCCGGGCATTCGATCCTATCGTGGCCTGGTGCCGCTCGAATCGGTGCTGTGCACAGAGGAATTGACACGCCGCCCGCCCCGCGCGCCGGACCACGCGAAGGAGAACCGAGCGCTGCTGGCGCTGGCGCGGGCGCTGGCCGATTCGCCGCAGACCATTCTGCAAACGCTGGCCGAAACGATTCTCGAAGTTCTCGGCGCGGACTCGTCAGGAATCAGTTTACTTAGCGAGGACGAGCGGAGTTTCTTCTGGCCTGCCGTGGCCGGTGCGTGGCAACCTCAGATCGGCGGCGGCACGCCACGCGACTTCGGCCCGTGCGGCGACGTGCTCGATTGCAAAGCTCCGCTCCTGTTCAAGCGTCTCGACCGTCGTTACGACTATTTCGCGTCGACTCCGCCTGCGCCCCATGAGGCCTTGCTGGTTCCTTTTTACAGCGAGGGAAAAGCGGCCGGCACGATCTGGGCGGTCGCCCATGAAGAGGGTCGCCAATTCGACGCCGAGGATCTGCGGCTGCTCGAGAGCCTGGGCGTGTTCGCTTCGGCGGCGTACCAGTCGCACGTCAGCGCGGCGACCTTGCGCCGCAGCGAAGGCGAGCTCCGTGACTTCGTCGAAAACGCAGCCGTCGGGCTGGACTGGGTCGGACCGGACGGCACCATCCTCTGGGCCAACCAGACCGAGCTCGATCTCCTTGGCTGCACGCGCGAAGAATACGTCGGCCGAAACATCACGGATTTCCACGCCGACCCGCCGGTGATCGCCGACATTCTCGCGCGGCTCATAGGCGGTGAAACCTTGCACGACCACGCCGCCCGCTTGCGACGCAAGGACGGCTCGATCCGACATGTCCTGATCAGCTCCAACGCCTACTTCGAGGCTGACAAGTTCATCCACACCCGGTGCCTCACGCGCGACATCACCGAGCGCGAGCAGGCAGACGCGGCCTTGCGCGACATCGAATCGTTCAACCGCAGCATCATCGACAGCAGTCCGGACTGCATCAAGGTGCTCGACCTCGGCGGAGCCCTGCTCAGCATGCACAACGGGCAGGCCCTGCTCGGCATCGAAGACATCCGTCCTTTCCTGAACAAATCGTGGATCGAGTTCTGGGTCGGCGACGATCGTCGGGCAGCGCAAGCGGCGGTCGAGGCCGCTGCAAAGAGCGAAGTGGGAAGCTTCGTCGGGTTTTTCCGCACACTCCGCGGCGAGCCCAAGTGGTGGGACGTGAAGATTTCACCGATCCTCGACGCGAGCGGAAAAACGGTGCGCCTGCTCGCCGTATCGCGTGACGTCACCGAGCGCCGCCAGAAGGAATCAAATCTCGAGTTCCTGGCTTCGGTCAGCCAGGACCTCGTGCAGTGGATCAACGTCGATGAAATGATGCGGACCGTCGGCGCAAAGACCGCCGCCTATCTGAACCTGTCGATCTGCGCCTTCGCCGAAATCGACGAAGCGGCAGAGCAGGTGGTCATCAACCATGACTGGCACCGTGACGACGTGCCGAGCCTCGTCGGCGTGCACCGTCTGGCCGACTTCGTCGAAGGCGAATTCATACGCACTGCCCGTGCCGGCGAGACCATCGTGGTCCGCGATGTCGCCACCGACCCGCGCACCGACGTCGAGAAATTCGCCGCGCTCAAGATCGCTTCGTTCGTCTGCGTGCCTCTGATCCGGGACGGTCAGTGGCGCTTTGCGCTGTGCCTGTATCGATCCGAGGCATACGACTGGGGCGAGGACGAGATCGAGTTGGCGCGCGAACTCACAGCACGCGTCTGGGCGCGGTTGGAGCGTTTGCGCACCGAAGAAGCGCTGCGTCAGAGCGAAGAGCGCTACCGCTACCTGTTCAATTCGATCGACGAAGGCTTTTGCGTCGTCGAAATGATCTTCGACGCGGATGAAAAGGCGGTCGACTATCGATTCCTGGAAGTGAATCCGTCATTCGAGGTGCAGACTGGAATGCGTGACGCGTCGGGAAAGCGGATACGCGAATTCGCGCCCCATCTCGAAGCAGCCTGGTTCGAGGCCTACGGGGCCGTGGCGCTGACGGGAGAGCCGGTTCGCTTCGTCAATGAATCGAAAGATCTGGAGCGATGGTTCGATGTCTACGCCTTCCGGATCGGCGGCCCGGAGAGCCGAAAGGTGGCGATCATTTTCAACAACGTCACGGCCCGCGCCAAGGCGGAAAAGGCGTTGCGCGAGTCCGCGGAAGCCATGGTCGAGCTGGACCACCGCAAGGACGAGTTTCTGGCGATGCTCGGCCATGAGCTGCGCAACCCGCTGGCCCCGATCGCCAACGCCGTGCGTCTCCTGCGCCTGCAGAAGAACGAAGACCCGATCCAGCGGCAGGCACGTGGCGTCATCGAGCGCCAGGTCGGGCAGTTGACGCATCTCATCGACGATCTGCTGGAAGTTTCCCGCATCAACACCGGCCGGGTGCGGCTCCGGCAGGAGCGGATCGTCATCGGCGGCATCGTCGAACGGGCGGTCGAAACCACGCAACCGCTGATCGCACAGCACCGTCATGAGCTCACGGTCGCGCTGCCGGCCGACCCCGTCTGGCTTCATGCCGATGCGGCCCGGTTGGAACAGGTGGTTGTCAACCTGCTGACCAACGCCGCCAAATACACCGACGACGGCGGTCGCATCTGGCTGAGCGTCGTGCAGGAGAGCGATGCGACGGTGTTGCGGGTGCGCGATACGGGCATCGGCATCTCGCCCGAGCTCCTGCCCCGCATCTTCGATCTCTTCACGCAGGCCGAGCGCTCATTGGACCGTTCGCAAGGCGGCCTGGGCATCGGCCTGTGCCTGGTGCAGCGGCTGGTCGAGCTCCACGGCGGAACGGTCGAGGCGCACAGCGTGGTCGGGCAAGGCAGCGAGTTCGTCGTGCGTTTGCCGCTGCTGCTGACGTCAACAGCTCCATCGCCGTCGCCGCTCATCGAGCCGACCCGACCGAACCAGCCGGGATGTACGGTGCTGATCGTGGACGACAACGTCGATTCGGCTCAGAGCCTGAAGATGCTGCTGGAACTCTCGGGCCACGTCGTTCGGGTGGCGTACGACGGGCCGACCGGGCTGGACGCGGCCCTCGCCCAGCGTCCCGACGTGGTGCTGCTCGACATCGGCTTGCCGGGCCTGACCGGTTTCGAAGTCGCTAGGCGAATTCATCGCGAACACACGCTCGAGACCACCGTGCTGATCGCCGTGACAGGGTATGGACAGCACGAAGACCGGCAGCGTTCGCGCGACGCGGGCTTCGACCACCATCTGGCCAAGCCCGCCGATTTCGTCGAGCTGGAAAGGATCCTGGCGACCGTCGCCGAGAAGGCAGCGCTGCGCGTCGGATAGCGCGCTTGCCCGGCGACGCGCAGCAGGCGCGCACGCAACGGCATTCAGTGCATCGGGGAAAATTCCAGCGAGCGCTTGGCGAGCGGGAGTCCGAAGCGACAAAAACAACGCGACCGATCTCCTGGTCAGTGCCGCCCATAGGGAATTCGATCGAGGTCCTTCGGGGCAGCGGCGAGAGCTTGCGTGAGGGCATTCATGACAACTCCGGAAGCAACGAGCAACGTTGAAAGACGCGGCAGACGCGCGTGCCCGAGGGTACGCTTGACGCCCGACAGGCGTGGCAAGGTTTGTCTGAGCCTTGTCAAGCCGGAACGAAGTCGGGCTGTGCGTTTGGCCGGGCGGCGATGAACGCACGCTGTGTCTCGCAATGTGCGTGGATGCGACGGATGCGTGGGTAGCGTGCGAGGTCGAAGGCCAGCGCGCTGCGCGTTCGCGACCTGCGGCACGAGGCAGCAGTCCGCGAGTGTCGGGGTGGCGCCCACGCACCAGTCGCCGCGCTCTGGCAACAAGGCTTCGAGTGCATCGAAGCCCTGGCTCAGCCAGTGATTCGTCCACGCGGTCTTCTGGTCGGCACTCAGAGCGAGCGGGCCGGTCAGGAACTTCAGCACGCGCAGGTTGTTGAGCGGGTGGATGTCGCAGGCGATCAGCTGCGCGATTTCCAGCACCCGGGTTCGCGCCGGCCCGTCGCTCGGGACGAGGCGAGGCTCGGGCTGCAGGGTGTCGAGGTGGTCGATGATCGCAAGCGACTGGGTGATGAACAGGTCACCGTGCTGCAACGTCGGCACGAGTCCGGTCGGATTCAGCGCCTTGTAAGCGGGCTCGTTCTGGACTCCGGAGCGGATGTTCAAGCCGACATGTTCACAGGGAAGCTTCTTCAGGGCCAGCGCAATGCGCACCCGGTACGAGGCCGAGCTGTTGAAGAAGCCGTGCAACATCAACATGTCAGACCGCCTTCACGCTCAACTCGCCGAGGCCGTCGATGCCGCCGCGCATCGTCTGCCCGCGCTGAACGGCGCCGACGCCCTCGGGCGTGCCGGTGAAGATCAGGTCGCCGGGCTGCAGCTCGAAATACGTCGAGAGATTCGCGATGATCTTGGGCACCGACCAGATCAGCTTGGCCAGGTCGCTGCGTTGCTTGTCCCGGCCGTCGACCTCGACCCAGAGCGCTCCCTTCGTCGGATGTCCGATCTGTTCCGCTGGGTAGATCGGCGCGATCGGCGCCGAGTGGTCGAAGGCCTGGCCAAGTTCCCACGGGCGGCCCTTGTCGCGCAGCTTCAGTCGCAGATCACGGCGGGTCATGTCGAGGCCGACGGCATAGCCCCAGACGTGCTCGTTCGCGCGCTCGACCGGTATGTCCTGGCCTGCCTTGCCGATCGCGGCGACGAGTCGGCGCACCGGAACGATGCGTCGCTGCCGTGGACGGGAAGCCGACTTGCGGTTCGGGGGGGGGAAGACGTAGTTCATGACAATTCTTTCGTGAGGAGTCCGGGAATCAGCCACGGTTCTCGAACTCGCCGAGCTTCTTGTGCAGCGGCGTTTCGTCGGCTATGAAGAGAAAG
>JANXWR010000365.1 GCA_025351025.1 Burkholderiales bacterium
CTTTCTCGGGCTCTCAGCCCGGGTTGATGTCGCAGAGTTTCCACTTATCGCCGTGTTCAGATTTCCGAGGCCACCTCTCTTCAAGGCTGTCTTTGTCTTACGATCCTTCATGGCGGTTTCCTCGGTTCTTCAGTTGAAGTAGGCAAATCCGATTCTGTCGAATTCGCCGGAAACCGCCGCCTTAAGTTCCAACTACGCCTGGGACATCACCGACGTCCTGCTGCAGTTGCGTATCGGTCTTCATGATTGAACTCCAATCTCGTCAAGGTAAAACCAAGCTTGCGCGCACCGCGGGTTCCGGTCTGTGCGCTAACACCCTTACCGCGTCCGAATTGACGGTCCGAAGGCCGGCGACTGCGTCGGGGCTGCATTCCGTGGTCCTCGACGTATCGGACGCCACAGTGCTCAACGCCGTCGTCACATCCGCCAAACGCGTGCCCCTGCTGCGAGCCCACGCCTCGCGGGTCTTTTTGAGCGGCGCCGTGCGCACAGGCGCAAATCTCGTCAACATGACCAACATGTCAACTGACGATGATGCTCTTGCCCAGGCGCGCGAGCACGTGACGGCCCTGCGCGCATCGCTCGAAGCGAGAGAGGGCCGCCCGGTGCGGCTCATCGAAACCCACATCTCGTGGGTGCTGCTCACTGACACGCTGGCCTACAAGCTGAAAAAGCCGGTCCGGCTGCCGTTCCTCGACTTCACGACGCTGGCCGCGCGACGTCGCTTTTGCGAAGAGGAGTTGCGGCTGAACCGGCGTCTCGCTCCGTCGCTGTATATCGATGTGGTGGACGTGCGCGAGAGCCCGGAAGGGGCGCGGTTCGGTGGCGTCGAGCGCGTGCTCGACGTCGCAGTACGGATGCGCCGCTTCCCCGACGGTGCGCTCTGGAGCGAAATGCTGGCCGCAGGTACCCTGGCGGCGCACCACATTGACGCAATGGCGCAAAGGCTTAGCGACTTTCACCGCGACGTTGCCGTCGCGCCGCCCGGCAGCGCGTTCGGATCGGCCGCTAGTCACGAAAGCGCCACACGTCGTCTCATCGAAGGTGTCGAGGCCTGCCGCGGCGAGGCCGCATCACCGGCCATGGACGTCGAGTGGCTGGCATTGCGCGCGTGGCTGGACGGACAGCGGCAAGCGCTCGCGCCGCTATGGGAGGCACGTCGACGCGACGGCCGCGTACGCGAATGCCACGGCGATCTGCACCTCGCCAACGTGCTCCAACTCGCCGGGGCGGCGACGGCCTTCGACGGCATCGAGTTCGACGAGGAGCTCCGGTGGATCGACGTGCTCGACGACATCTCCTTCCTGGCGATGGACCTGCTGGCGCACGGCAAGCGCGCTCTGGCGTTCCGCTTCGTCAACGCCTATCTGGCGGCAAGCGGCGACTACGACGGGGTGCCCGCGCTGCGCTTCTACATGGTCTGTCGCGCGCTTGTGCGCGCCCAGGTCACGGCCATCCGCGAACGGCAGGTGCAGTCGGAGGCTCGCCGCGGCACGGTGGACTACCTGGCGTTCGCATCGGCCCTGTCGATCAGCGCCGATGGCCGGTTGGCGATCACGCACGGCCTGCCGGGCTCGGGCAAGAGCTTCGTCTCGCAGCGGGTGCTCGAGGCGGTAGGGGCGATCCGCGTGCGCTCCGACGTTGAGCGCAAGCGGCTGTTCGGGCTCAGCGCGCTGCAGTCCTCGCGCGACCGCGTGACCGGCGGAATCTATGACAAAGCCACCACCGAGCGGACCTATGCGCGCCTCCATGCAGTCGCGCATGTCGCGCTTGGTGCCGGGTGGCCGGTCGTCGTCGACGGCGCGTTCCTAACCCGGTCGGAGCGCGCACCGTTTGCAACGCTCGCGGCTTCGCTCGCAGTGCCGTTCTCGATCTTCGATTGTCAGGCTTCGCTGCCGCTTCTGCACCGACGGCTCGAACAGCGGCAGGCGAGCGGTGTGGATCCATCGGAGGCCGACGCTGCAGTGCTCGAACGGCTGAGCGGCGCGGACGAGTTGCTCGACGAGCAGGAGCAAGCCGTCGCGATTGTCATCGATGCCGCGCAACCGGTACCAACCGCGACGCTGGCCCAACGCTGGCTCGCCGTCGCTTGACATGTCAAGCCCGAGGCCACGGTCAACTGTGTCAGTCGATCCCCTCAGCGGCAGAGCCAAGCCCTTGGGCTCAAAGGAGCCGCTGTGCTTCGCTCTGCGCCGAAGGAATTTGCTTGCAACTGCCAAGAGGATCGATTCTGCAGGGTCTTGGAGAGTCACCATTGGCGACCTACGGCGCCGGCTACAAACCGGTGGGATAGGTTTCCGGCGCCTCGGCATCGTTCCATTCGGCGTTGCGCTCCAGGGGTTCGACCGCCCGGGTTTCGTCAAAGTGGATGATTGCGTCGAATTGTTCACTTAGTTGCGCGAAGAAGTAGTGGCTCTGGCGCTCAGTGTCGGGACGGTAGATCACGCCGATTGCGCGCTCGAGCCGCTGCTCGCGCAGTGTCGCAATGTGCTGGCCGGCGCCGCAGAGAGGCAGCATGAAGCGTTCGAGCCCGGTCGCGTGCATGATGCCCTCATAGCTGTCGGCGCGAGACGGCACAACCCGCTTGCGCTTGGCCGGCGCGCCCCAGTCGGACGCCGCGGTCACGCTGCCGTGGTGGGTCGTGAAGCCGACGAGCACCGCATCACGCCCGTGCTGCTCGCGCACCAGTTGGCCCACGTTGAGCTCGCCTCGCCGCTGGCCCATCTCGGTGGCGCGCGCATCGCCGAGATGCGAGTTGTGGGCCCACACCACGATCTTCGGGCTGACCCCGTGTCGCCCGAGATGGCGCTCGAGCGCACCGAGCGTTTCGACCATGTGGCGGTCTCGCAGATTCCACGACGACACGTCGCTCAAGTACATCGAGCGGTAATACGCTTCAGCATTCTTCACCAGGCGTGCGTTCTGCTCGGCGTCAAATGCCTCTTCCTCGTCGACGGCGTTGCCGCTGCGTGCAGCTGTCGCGGCGCGGCGCCGCAGGTCGACCAGCATCGCGATCACTTCTTCCTCGCATGGCTTTGCCACACCGTTGCCGATCATCAAACCATAGACCTGGCTATCCTCGCCGAACTGGTCGAAGCAGGCATAGCGCTCACGAGCCCGCCGCGCCGCCTTGGGGTCTGCCTTCTCGAGATACTGCAGCACGGCCTCCATCGAGCGGTTCAGGCTGTAGAGATCGAGGCCGTAGAAGCCAGTCTGTGCGTGCGCCGACTTTGTGCCGTTGAAGTCGCGCTGCCAGTCGATGAAATCGACAACGTCGGTGTTGCGCCACATCCAAGTCGGGAAGCGCTGGAAGCCTGCAAGTGCATCGACCGCGAACGCTTCGTTGCCCAAGCCACGCACGAAGCGGTTAACGCGGTAAGCGTCAGGCCAATCGCCTTCGATCGCGACGGCGTTGAAGCCCTTCTCGGCGATCAAGCGCTGGGTGATGCGCGCGCGCTCCCGATAAAACTCATGCGTGCCGTGCGAGGCCTCGCCGAGCAGAACGAAATGCGAGTCGCCGATCAGCTCCAACAAGGCGTCGTGATCATCGTCGGCGCCGCTCAGTGGCCGCGCGGCAAAGCGAATCGCATCGACGAGCTCCGCATCGGCGGTGGATTTCATGTTCTCCCCCTTAGGCCGCATGCGCGGCGTCCTGCTGCGCATGCGCCAGCAGCTCGCGCACTTCCTCGTCGCTGGTCTGCGAGAAATCGTCATACCACGTGCCCACCGCGCGGAACGGCTCCGGTGTGGTGGCGCAGACCACCTCGTCGGCCTCGCTGCGCAGTTGCGCGCAGGTCTCGGCCGCTGCTGTCGGTACCGCGACGACGGTGCGCGCCGGCTGCTGTGCGCGCACGGCCCTCACGGCGGCCAGCATCGTCGAGCCGGTGGCGAGCCCGTCGTCGACGAGAATGACTGTGCGGCTGCGCAGGTCGGGCAACGGCCGGTCGGCGCGGTACAGGCGCTCGCGCCGCTCGAGCTCGCCCTGTTCGTAACGCGTGACCGCGTCGACTGCAGCATCCGAAATGCCGAGCCTTTGCAAGACCTCATCGTTCAGTACGCGCACGCCGCCGCTCGCGATGGCACCCATCGCGTACTCCTCGTGGCCCGGCACGCCAAGTTTGCGCACGACGAACACGTCGAGCGGCGCATGCAGCTTCTTGGCCACCTCGTACGCCACCGGCACGCCGCCGCGTGGCAGCGCGAGCACGATCACGTCGGACCGATTTGCGTAGCCGACGAGCACCTGGGCAAGCACGCGCCCTGCGTGCCTGCGATCTCGGAAAACATCAGCTGTCATTTTGGGCTCCATCAACCAGACCAGGCGTGCATCGGTCCGAGCTGTCGGGTGGCCAGCAACAGCGCCGGGCGATTGCGCACATCTACAGAAGGTTAAAACTTATTGCGGCAGTCGTCGCGCCTATAAGCGCGCCGGCTAGGACATCGGTCGGATAGTGAAGCCCCAGGACGATTCGCGAGACCCCCACGAGCAGTGCGAAAGGCCACACGACATATGCGGCGGCCGGGTAATAGCCCGTCAAGATGACGCTGCACGCGACGGAATGCAGCGTATGGCCGCTGGGGAAGCTGAACTCATCCATCGACACGACGCGTTGCTGAATCTTGGCGCAGGTTCGAAACGGACGTGGTCTTGCGATCCAGCGCTTGATGATCTTGTAGAGGACGATGTTGAGGCCGCCGACGCAGAACATCCGTACTGCAGCGGATGTTCCTGACACACCGCCTGCCCATGGCAGAAGAGCAACGATCGAATACCAGATCCACCCGTCGCCGACGCGGCTCACCGGAATCAGCAGGCGGAGAACCCAGGCGCGACTGCAGGCACCGTGCATCCACAACGACACAGCCTGTTCCCGCTCGATCCACGCAAGCACCGCGATTCGGGCGTTCACTGCGAAGACATGCGGACCGGCGTCCTGCGACACGAATTCCTGCCGTCTCTTGTCGGTTCTCGCCATATCTAGGCCACCGCAAGGTCAAGGCTATCTTGCAGCACCGAGGGCCGGGCTGTACTTCTTTGGGGGGGTGTCAGCTTACGAGATCGAGCATGCAAGATTTCCTGGACGTTGCGGAGCGCAAATGTCTGAACGAACTTCGCAAGCTTTGCAGTCGTGGCAAGCTCAGCGCACTCCCGTTCGTAGATCGCTGCGACATCTGCGACCGGCATGCGCGCTTTCCATGCCAGGGACGCGATGATTTGCCCTTGATCGGATGGCTTGTCGTGTGCAGGCATACGGAGGTTCGCGACGCGGGTGTTCGTGCAGCCTACAAGGGGAGTATTCAGGCGTCTGTGCGATAGCCCGCTTACACCGTGACTCATTCCGTTCGGACGTACCCCAGGCGGAGATGTGGCTCCAAGAAGGCGGTCGCGTCAAACGCCGCCCTAGATTGAATTTCGTCCTCAGACCGGGCTGCGCATGCCATCTCCTTAAGATCCCTGCATGGACGAAATCTGGCTGGGCGTGCGATTGCTTTTGCTCCTCGCCATGGCCAATACCGCGCCCCTGGTCGCAAAGCGATGGTTAGGCCCGCGCTTTTCAGCGCCGATCGACGGCGGCCTGATATTTTTCGACGGGCGGCCTTTGCTGGGTTCGT
>JANXWR010000379.1 GCA_025351025.1 Burkholderiales bacterium
TTCTGGCCACCAATTTCACGGGCGATGCCTTCCGAATCAAGTCGTCCCTGACGAGCCTTTCCGCAAAGGCGTCCCGGGAACTGATGAATTTGCCGGCCGGCCCGCTCGGCTTCGCTATCGGCACCGAAGGCCGCAAGGAAAAGTACGACTTCAGCGCCAGCCCGGAGATCGCCAGCGGCGACATCGCCGGCTACGGCGGCAATCTGCTCGACGTTCACAAGTCGCGCAACGTGGTTGCCCTCTTCAGCGAAGTCAGCGTGCCGATCGTCAAGGCGCTCGAGGCCGACTTCGCGGTCCGCTACGACCACTACGAGGGCGTCGGCAGCTCGACGACGCCCAAGGGAAGCCTGCGCTGGCAGCCAACGCCGCAGATCCTGCTGCGCACGTCGTTCGGCAAGGGCTTTCGGGCACCCAGCCTGCAGGATCTCTACGCCGCCAACACCACGGGCGTCACGCCTCAGGGCGCGAGCGATATCCTGCGCTGCCCCACCACCAACGACCAGGTCCACGACTGCGGCACGCAGTTCCCGGTCACCAACGGCGGCAACGCAAAGCTCAAGCCGGAGAAGTCGAACAACTTCACCCTGGGCGCGGTGCTCGAGCCGATCAACAACGTGTCGGTGGGAATCGACTACTTCCGGGTGCGGCTCTCGGACACGATCGTCCAGGGGCTGGGATCGGCGGTGATCCTGTCCGACCCGGTGAAGTACGCCTCGCTGATCCAGCGCGGCCCGGTCGATCCAAACTTCCCGAACCTCCCCGGGCCGATCACGAACATCCAGCTGACGAACCTCAACCTCGGCATCACCAAGGTCTCGGGCCTCGACTTCGACGTCAAGTGGCGCCTCCCGGCCACGGACCTCGGCCGCTTCACGATCTACGGCAGCGCCACTTATTTCAACAGCTTCGACACCTCGAACCTCGACGGCAGCTTCAGCGGCGGTGTCGACCTGACCAATCCGGCGACGGGCGGCGTCGTCCCCCGCTTCCGGAGCTATGTCTCCTTCGACTGGAGCTCCGGCCCTTGGAACGTGAACCTCGCGCAGAGCTTCCAGAAGGCCTACAACGACCTGGCGGGGACGAACGAAGTCACGCCTAGGCGCGTCAGCTCGTACACCGTGTACGACCTGCAAGGCACCTACACGGGCTTCAAATCCTGGCGCCTGACGCTCGGCGCGCGCAACCTGTTCGACCGCGACCCGCCCTACTCGAATGCCGGTGGTCAGACCTCGTTCCAGAGCGGCTACGACAACCAGTACAGCGACCCGCGCGGCCGCTTCATCTACGGCCGCCTGACCTACGCGATCCAGTGACACCGTGCTGCCTCTTTGCCTGATCATCAGCCACGACCCGCACTTTCTCGCGACGATCCGGCGCGAGGTCGAAAGCTGCGGGTTGAAGCCCTACCAGGTGCGCACCTTCAGCGCCGCGCTCGGCCTGATCGCGCAATGGCGCTTCGACGCGGTCCTGCTCGACGGCGACGGCTTTGGCGAGAGCCTCGCCCACACCGTGCCCGAGCTGCGCGACCGGGCGCGCGCACCCATCCGACCGCTCGGCCTCGCCGCGCCTGATCGCCGCCAAGCTGCGCCGACTCATCGAGGTCGCCCGCGAGAACGACGACGACGCGCGCGGCGAGGTCGTGCTCGGCCCGCTGCGCCTCGACCCGCGGCGTGCCGCGGCGAGCTTTGCCGATGCACCGCTCACGCTCACCGCGGGCGAGTTCGAGCTGCTGCTCCTGCTCGCCTCGCGGCCGGGCGAGTTCGTGCACCGCGCCGCGATCGCGCGCACGCTGCGCCGCACCGGGGCCGGCGACGGCCGGCGCAGCGCCGACATGCACGTCTGCCGCATCCGCAAGAAGCTGCGCGACGTCGGCGCCGTCGGTCTCAGCCTCGAGACCATCTACGGTCGCGGCTACTCGCTCTGCCTGGAGCCGCGCGGCGAGCGCATCGCCAGCGTGGCGCACGAAGCCGGCTGCACGGTCTGAGCCCGGCTCCATGCGACGCCGCGCGCCCTCGCGTCAGCGGCAGGTCGCTTCGTCGGGCGCAGAGGCCGAGGCTGCCGCCGATGTCGGCAGGTATTCGGCGTCGAAGGTCGGCGTCCAGTGCTCGCCGCCGTCGCGCGAGATCTCGATGCGCTGGCTGACCCGTCCCGCCGCCGCAGGACGCAAGGTCGTGCGATCAAGGACGCGCCGGCCGTCGGCGAGGGCGATCTCGCCCTGGAAGCGAACGCCGCCGTCGGTGTAGCGGGCGATCAGGTGCTTCTCCTTCAAGCCGCCCGGACGAAGCGCCTGGTCGGTGACCCAGACCTGCTTCCAGAGCTTCTCGCTCGCCGCGTAGTAGAAGAGGCTCTCGCCGCGCGAGCCGTCGCTCGCGGTCCATTCCTCGCGCACGGCGCAGCTGCCGATTACCCTGGTGACGCGATCGTGGCCGGCGCGCTCGCCGCTGGCGCAGACCTCCCAGTCGCCGAGCCAGAAGTCGAGTTGCTCCAGCGCCGGCTCGCCGCTGCAGGCGAGCGGCTCGTCGGCGGCGTGCGCGCCGAGCGTCGACAGGGCGAGCGCGCAGGCCGCCGCGCCCTGCCGCGCCGCCGGGCCGGCCGCGCTCACGGTCGCCGCACGTACTTGCCGTCGAACTGCACCGTCCAGGTCTTGCCGGCGTCGGCCGAGGATTCCCAGAACTGGCGCACGCTGCCGTCGTCGTTGGGCGTCCAGGTGATACGTTGCTGCACGCTGCCCGCCGCGCCCGACGCTTCCGAGATCAGCACCATGCGTTTGTCGACCAGGCTGCCGGCGATCATCAGGAGGCCGCCGCTGCTGTCGACCCAGGTCTGGTGCCAGCGCTTGTCGTCGCGGTCATAGATGTTGAGGCTCTTGCCGGTGAAGCCGCCGCGACCGCTCCAGTTCTCGAGCAGGGCGCAGCCGGCGCTGATCGGCTCGATGCGGTTCTCGCCGGCCTTCTGGCCGTTCGGCAGAAAGACATCCCAGGTGCCGACCCAGAAGTCGAACTGCCGGTATTCGGCGCTCAGGCAGGCAGGCGGTCGGGGTGCGGGCGGCGTCGGCGCCTGCGCGCTGGCCAGGGCCGCGGGAACGGCGAGGATGGTCGCGAGCAGCGAACGCGAGCGGCGCTTCGCGGCGGGATGGAAAGGCTTCGTCATACCGGGTCGGCTCCGCAAACCCGGAAGACTAGGACGGTAAGCCCCGCCGGCCTGCGCAGAAATTGCGCAATCTGCGCCGAGGCGGACGGCCTCAGGCGGGTCGCTTCGAGGCGAGCGCGCGGCGCAGGCTGGAGCGGCTGCCGAAGCCGGTCTGCACGGCGATCGTTTCCGGGTCGGTCTCGCCCGACTGCATCAGGCGGCGCGCCGCAGCGGCGCGGCGCTCGACCAGAAAGCCGTGCGGCGAGACGCCGTAGAGCGCGCTGAAGAAGCGCACGAAGTGAAAGCGCGAGAGGCAGGCGACGGCGGCCATGCCGTCGAGGCCGATCGGATCGGCGTGGCAGGTCTCGATGTAGTCGGCGGCCAGGCGCAAACGCCGCGCCAGCTCGACCCGCGTTGACGGCTTGGCGCGCGCCAGTTTGTCGGCGGCCCGGGCATCGACGGTCGCTGCTGCCAACATGCCGTCGAGGAGCAGCAGCAGCTCCTGCTCGAGCCACTCTTCGCTGCGCTCGCCGCCTCGCACGGCGTCGCAGATCCGGCGCAGCATCGGGCTCACCAGCTCGTCGTGACGGCGCAAATGTTCCGAGAATTCGCCGCCCTCGGCGCGCCGGGGCGATTGATCGAGCGCACGGTCGAGGCCGGCGCCTCGGGCCTCGCGAACCTCTCGCTGCATGCCGGGACGCATGAACACGGCGAAGGTCCAGGCCGGGCGTGGCGCTTTCAGCACGCTGCCGTAGCTGCTGCCCTCGTTGAGGATCAGGTAGTTCTCGTCGTCGACGCTGATCTCGCGGTGCTTCAGTCGGTAGCGCTCGCGACCGCGCCAGGCCATCTCGATCGACAGCGTCTGCGTCATCGTCGCGTATTCGGCGCAGGTCGACTGGCCGCAGATGACCGCGTTCTCCTTGCCCCAGCGCGAATAGAAACGGCGCCGGAACTCGGCGTTCGCGTTCGTTTCCGGCAGCGGCGGCAGGTCAGGGAGCGTGGTGTGGATCATGGCGCGGGCTCTGTTCGATTGTGCCGATTTCGATGCAGCAGCGCCGCTCGTGCACAGGTCACCGTCCCGAAGGAGATTCGCGATCGCCTCGGCATCGAATCCGGGACGAAGCTCGAGTTCCGGATCGAGGGCGACGGCACGCTGCGAATCCACAAGCTCGAGCGCGGTTCGGCCGGCCTGTTCGGCCTGCCCCACGAGCCGCAACGCAAGCCTGCCTCCGTCGCCGAGATGAATGATTCGGTGGCGCAGTCGCTTGCCGCCGACGATAACCGCATCCGCGGGGGCGCGAAGTCCAAGGCCCGTCAGAAGTGATCGCGCTTTGATCTAGGCCTGCATGGCGCTGACCACATCAGTCTGCGCGAAGTCGTCGCCCTTGTAGAGCAAGGGCAGGCCACGCACCTTGGCGAGGGCATAGCTGAACAAGTCACCGAAGTTCAACGTCGCGGGATGCCCGCTGCCCCTTCCGAAGGTAACAAACGCCGCGTAGGCGCAGTTCATCTCGGCCTCGGCCGGTGCAGCGAGCTCAAACAGGGGAAGTCGCAGCAAGTCGTCGAGGAGCACGACCGCGCGCTGTCCGCGCCGGCCATGGACAACCATTCGTGCTTCAACCGCGGTCACGGTGCTGAGCCACGCCGTACCCGATCCGGCGATGACAGCGAGAAACGAGGCCCGTTCAGGCTCTGCGAACGCGATGGCTACGAGCGCCGACGTGTCGACGACGATCACTTCGGCAGGCCGTGCTCGTCCCACTCCAGCGGATCGAAAGGCACCGCAGAGTCGGGAATCCGGTCCAACTGCGCCAGCAGCGCTGCCACCCGCCCGGCGCTGTGGCTTCGCGCCGCCGCGGCCTGGGCCTCGGCGAGCAGATTGTCGACAGCCACCTCGACGGCGGCGGTCTTGTTCATACCCGTCAACAAGGCCAGGCGCTCGATCTTGTCGACGACCACCGGGTTCGCGATCTGGAGAGCCATAGGCGACATGATGTTGATGAAATGATGGTCATTGTACATGCCAACATGGCCGCTGACGTCCGCTCTCTACACCTGCATGCTCATGATGTCGGAATACGCCTGCACGAGGCGGTTTCTGACCTGCAGCGTGGCCTGGAATCCGATCTGCGCCTTCTGCATCGCGACCATCGTCTGCTCGAGGCTGACGGTCGGGTTGTCGAGCTGGACCTCGCGCTGCATCCGCGTCGCGTCGTTCTGCGTCTTGCTGACGGCGTCGAGCGCCTGGCCGAGAGCCTTCTGGAAGCCCACGCCCTCGACGCTGCCCGGCCGCGCCAGCGGCACGCCGTTCGTGCCGAGGCCGGCACGGGCCGCGGCGGCGGCGAAATCGAATGGTTTCATGGTGACGTTCATCGGGTCACTCCTTGGCCGGCATCGTAAGCAGGCGGTGGCTGCGCCGGTGGCGGGAACTGGCGCGTCTATGCCCGGCTGTTCCGGCCATCCGGCGAGGGGCCGATCCCAATAATCGTTCGCTAGCCCAAGGTCTTTTCCTGCCGTCTCCCGGCCTGCCACGAACTCCCATGGACAACGCCGTCGCCCTCCCCAACCGCCTGCAAGACGGCACGCCCGCCACCTTGACCGGTCGCCTCGCGGCCATGCCGGTGCGCGGCAAGCTGAGCCTCGGCATCGGCATCGCGGCGCTGGCCGGCGTCGTGCTGGCGATGACGATGTGGAGCTCGCACGGCGACTACAAGGTGCTCTACGCCAACCTCGCCGACAAGGACGGCGGCGCCGTCATCGCCCAGTTGGCGCAGATGAACGTGCCCTACCGCATGTCCGAAGGCGGCGGCGCGATCCTGGTGCCGGCCGCACAGGTGCACGACCTGCGCCTGAAGATGGCG
Source organism: Burkholderiales bacterium (assembly GCA_025351025.1). Taxonomy (GTDB): domain Bacteria; phylum Pseudomonadota; class Gammaproteobacteria; order Burkholderiales; family Burkholderiaceae_C; genus Schlegelella_A. Next base: position 5,991 of record JANXWR010000379.1, read on the forward strand.
ACCGCCGGCCTGCCCAAGGGCGCCGTGTCCGGCTACGAGCTGATGGACAGCGCCCGCTTCGGCCAGACCCAATTCCAGGAACGGCTCACATTCCAGCGCGGCCTCGAAGGCGAGCTGACGCGCTCGATCGGCTCGCTCGCCGCGGTGCAGAGCGCCCGCGTGCACCTCGCCCTGCCGAACCAGAACGGCTTTTTTCGCGAGCAGCAAAAGCCCAGCGCCTCGGTGCTGCTGACGCTGCATCCCGGGCGCACGCTCGAGCGGGCACAGATCGCCGGCATCGTCCACCTCGTCTCCTCGAGCGTGCCCGAGATGAGCCCGAAGGCGGTCAGCGTGCTCGACCAGAGCGGCGCCCTCCTCACCGCCGGCGGCGAAAGCGCGCAGGCCGGCCTCGACGCGCAACAGCTCCAGTATGTCAACCAGATCGAGTCGGGCTACACCAAGCGCATCCGCGAGCTGCTCGAGCCGATCGTCGGCGCCGACAACCTGCGCGCCACGGTCACCGCCGACGTCGACTTCTCGCAGACCGAAGCGACCTCGGAAGAGTTCAAGCCGAACCAGGGTACCGAGGCGAGCATCGCCATCCGCAGCCAGCAGACCAGCGAGCAGGGCGCGGGCTCCGGCGGCGCGCTGCCGAGCGGCGTTCCCGGCGCCGCCTCGAACCAGCCGCCGATCGCCGCCACCGCGCCGCTCACCGGCGCTTCGCAGCCGCTGCAGGGCGCGCCGAGCGCGACCGCCTCGGTCGGCGCCAACGGCCGCCGCGAAGCGGTGAC
>JANXWR010000459.1 GCA_025351025.1 Burkholderiales bacterium
CCGGCGCCATCTTGTTGCAGAGCGTGCCGGCGACGATCATGAGGTCGCTCTGGCGCGGGCTCGGCCTAAACAGCATGCCGAAGCGGTCGATGTCGTAGCGCGCCGCGCCGGCGTGCATCATCTCGACGGCGCAGCAGGCCAGGCCGAAGGTCATCGGCCAGAGCGAACCGGTCTTCGACCAGTTGATGACGGTATCGAGGCTCGTCGTGACGAAGCCTTCTTTCAGAATGCCGTCCAGGCTCATCGGGGTTCCCGCGGGGCCGCCACAAGGGAGCCCGCGCCCCCTTGGGGGGCAGCGAACGAAGTGAGCGTGGGGGTCATGTACTTCATTCCCAGTCGAGGGCGCCTTTTTTCCACTCGTAGGCGAAGCCGACGACGAGGATGGCGAGGAAAAGCATCATGGCCCAGAAACCTGCTGGGCCGATCTCCTTGAGCGCGACCGCCCATGGAAAAAGAAAGGCGATCTCGAGGTCGAACAGGATGAAGAGGATGGCGACGAGGTAGTAGCGCACATCGAACTTCATGCGTGCGTCCTCGAAGGCCTCGAAGCCGCACTCGTACGGGGAATTCTTCGCCTGGTCCGGCCTTCTCGGTCCGAGCAGGAAGCCGAGCACCTGCGGCGCGACGCCGACCGCCACTCCGATCAGGATGAACAGGATGACGGGCAGGTAGGGATCGAGGGTCATTGAGATGGTGCCGACGGCGAGACTCGAACTCGCACAGCTTTCGCCACTACCCCCTCAAGATAGCGTGTCTACCAATTTCACCACGTCGGCGGCACTCGGGTTTTGTTGCTTCGGCTGGCATGAGGAATGGCGCACCGGGCAACCACGAATTCTAGCTGAGGCGCATCTACTTCTGCGGAATCGCGCCGGCTCCGGAGGCTGCGACAGCAGGCGTCGGCGCCGGTGCTGATGCGGGCTTGGGAACGGGTGCCGGCGCGGCGCCGCTCGCCGGCAAGGGGATGGCCGCCGCGCCGGAAGCGCCAGTCGCTGGCGTCGACGCCGCGTTGGCCGGACGATCGAGGATGCTCGTCGCCGACGAGGCGCGCGGCCGGTCGTTGGCGGTGTAGGCCAGCGACAGCGTGCAGACGAAGAAGACGGCGGCGCAGACGGCCGTCGAACGCGAAAGAAAGTTCGCGCTGCCGGTCGCGCCGAAGAGGCTGCCCGAAGCACCGCTGCCGAAGGAGGCGCCCATGTCGGCGCCCTTGCCGTGCTGGATCAGCACCAGGCCGATCATCACCAGCGCCGCAAGGATCTGCAGCGCGAGCACCAGGTTCATGACGATGTTCATTCTTGTTCGACTCCGATGGGTGCGGGCAAGCGAGCGCGGCTACGCAGCGGCCTTGCAGATGGCGGCGAATTGCTCCGCATTCAACGCCGCGCCGCCGACCAGGCCGCCGTCAATGTCGGCCTGGCCGAACAGCGACGCTGCGTTGTCGGCCTTGACACTGCCGCCGTAGAGGATGGAAACATCGACGGCAGCCGCGCTGGCCGCCGTCAGTTGGGCGCGCAGCGCGGCGTGCACCGCCTCGGCCTCAGCAGGGCTGGCCGTCTTGCCGGTGCCGATCGCCCAGACTGGCTCGTAGGCGAGAACGATCTGCGCCACTGCGTCGCCGAGCAATTCGATGGCCGCGCCGAGTTGTCGGGAAACGACGGCCTCGGTCTGGCCCGCTTCACGCTCGGCCAGCGTCTCGCCGACGCAGACGATCGGCGTCAGGGCGCTCGCCAGCGCGCGCGCCGCCTTCTCGGCGACGAGACGGTCGCTCTCGCCGTGCATGGCGCGCCGCTCCGAGTGGCCGACGATGACGTAGCGACAGCCGAACTCGGCCAGCATCGCCGCCGACACTTCGCCCGTGAAAGCGCCCGACGCGTGGCTCGAGCAGTCCTGCGCGCCCCAGGCGATGTGACTGCCTTGCAGGCTGGCCGCGACGTCGCGCAGGAACGGCGCCGGCACGCAGACGGCGACGCTCGCCGGGTAAGGCGCCGACGCCTTCAAGGCATCGAGCAGCACCGAGTTGGCGGCCCGGCTGCCGTTCATCTTCCAGTTGCCGACGACGAGCTTGCCGCGCGTGCTCACCATGCCAGCACCAGCTTGCCGATGTGCCGATTCGATTCCATCAGCGCGTGGGCCCGGGCCGCCTCGGCGGCGGGAAAGACCTGGTGAATGACCGGCTTGACCTTGCCGCTTTCGAGCCAGGGCCAGACCGACTTCTTCAACGACGCGGCGATCGCGCTCTTGAACGCCACCGAGCGCGGCCGCAAGGTCGAGCCCGTAATGGTGAGGCGATGGCGCAGCACCAGGCCGGCGTCGACCTTCGCATCCGTGCCACCCTGCACGGCGATGATCGAGAGCCTGCCATCCGCGGCGAGGCAGCTCAGCTCCCGCTCGATGTAGCTGCCGGCGACCATGTCGAGAATCACGTTCGCACCCGCCTTGGCCGTGATGCGAAGCACCTCGGCCGCGAAATCGTGGGTGTTGTAGTTGATGGCGTGATCGGCGCCGAGCGCCTTGCAGGCCACCGCCTTGTCGTCGGAACCGACAGTGACGATCACCGTCGCGCCGTGCGCCTTGGCCATCTGGATCGCGGTCACGCCGATGCCGCTGCTGCCGCCCTGGATGAGCAGCGTCTCGCCCGGTTGCAAGCGGACGCGGTCGAACACATTCGACCAGACGGTAAAGAAGGTCTCGGGCAGGCTCGCCGCTTCGATGTCGCTCAGGTTCGCGGGCGACGGCAGGCACTGGCCGACCGGTGCGACGCAATACTCGGCGTAGCCGCCGCCGGCGACCAGCGCGCAGATGCGGTCGCCGACGGCGAGGCCGGCGGCTTGCAGTGCCACGGCATCGCCGGAGACGATGGTGCCGGCGACCTCGAGGCCGGGCAGGTCCGAGGCGCCGTGCGGCACCGGATAGAGGCCCTTGCGCTGCAGCACGTCGGGCCGGTTGACGCCCGACGCAGCAACCTTGATCAGCGCCTCGCCGGCGCCGGCGGTCGGCATCGGACGCTCGGTCAGGCGAAGCACGTCCGGCCCGCCGGGCTTCTCGATCTCGATCGCTTTCACGACGCTACGAAAGCGAGTGTCGTCACTCTTGATGCGCGTGCTGTTCGCGCGGCGGTTGCTCGCGATCGAGCAAGGCCTTCATCGACAGCTTGACGCGGCCCTTCTCGTCGGTCTCGAGCACCTTGACGCGAACGATCTGGCCTTCCTTCAGGAAGTCGGTGACCTTCTCGACGCGCTGGTGCGCGATCTGGCTGATGTGCAGCAGGCCGTCCTTGCCCGGCAGCAGATTGACGAGCGCGCCGAAGTCGAGGATCTTGGTGATCGGGCCTTCGTAGATCTTGCCCACTTCGACCTCGGCCGTGATCTCGGCGATGCGCTTCTTGGCGTGCTCGGCCTTCTCGGCATCGGTGGAGGCGATGGTGATCGTGCCGTCTTCGCCGATGTCGATCGTGCAGCCGGTTTCTTCGGTGAGGGCGCGGATCGTCGAGCCGCCCTTGCCGATGACGTCGCGGATCTTCTCCGGGTTGATCTTCATCGTGTACAGGCGCGGCGCGAACTGCGAGACCTCGGTCTTGGCACTGCCCACCACCTCGGTCATCTTGCCGAGGATGTGCAGGCGCGCTTCCTTGGCCTGGGCCAGGGCGACCTGCATGATCTCTTTCGTGATGCCCTGGATCTTGATGTCCATCTGCAGGGCGGTCACGCCGGTCGTCGTGCCGGCGACCTTAAAGTCCATGTCGCCGAGGTGATCTTCGTCGCCGAGGATGTCGGTCAGCACGGCGAAGCGGTTGCCGTCCTTGATCAGGCCCATGGCGATGCCGGCGACGTGCGCCTTGAGCGGCACGCCGGCGTCCATTAGCGCCAGGCAGCCGCCGCACACCGAAGCCATCGACGAGGAACCGTTCGACTCGGTGATTTCCGAAACCACGCGCATCGAATACGGGAACTCGGTGCGGTCGGGCAGCACGGCGACGAGCGCGCGCTTGGCCAGGCGCCCGTGGCCGATCTCGCGCCGCTTCGGCGAGCCGACGCGGCCGGTCTCGCCGGTCGCGAAAGGAGGCATGTTGTAGTGGAGCATGAAGTGCTCGCTGTACTCGCCGGCGAGCGCGTCGATGCGCTGCGAATCGCGGTCGGTGCCGAGCGTGGCGGCGACCAGCGCCTGCGTCTCGCCGCGCGTGAAGAGCGCCGAGCCATGGACGCGCGGCAGGAGGCCGGTGCGGATCTCGATCGGCCGCACGGTGCGCGTGTCGCGGCCGTCGATGCGCGGCTCGCCCGAGAGGATCTGGTTGCGGACGATCTTGGCTTCGATGTCGAACAGGATGTTGTCGACCTTGACCTTGTCGACGGCGGCGCCGCCTGCCGACAACGCCGCCAGGGTGGCCGTGGTCACGTCGCGGGTGGCTTGCGTGCGCGCCTGCTTCGAGCGGATCTGGTAGGCATCGCGAAGCTTCTGCTCGGCGAGCGTGCCGACCTGCGAGATGAAGGCTTCGTCCTTGGCGGGTGCCTGCCAGTCCCACATCGACTTGCCGGCATCCTTCACCAGCTCGTTGATCGCGGCGATGGCGACGTTGCCCTGCTCGTGGCCGAATACCACGCCGCCGAGCATCACTTCCTCGCTCAGTTGCTTGGCTTCGGACTCGACCATCAGCACGGCCGCTTCGGTGCCGGCGACGATCAGGTCCATCTGCGTCTCGGCCATCTGCGTCTTCGACGGGTTGAGCACGTACTGGCCGCCGATGTAGCCGACGCGCGCCGCACCGATCGGGCCGTTGAACGGAATCCCGGAGATCGCCAGCGCCGCGCTCGAGCCGATCAGCGACGGGATATCGGCAGCGATTTCAGGATCGAGCGAGAGGACGTGGATGACGACCTGTACCTCGTTGTAGAAGCCTTCCGGAAAGAGCGGCCTGAGCGGCCGGTCGATCAGGCGCGAGGTCAGCGTCTCGAGCTCGCTCGGGCGGCCTTCACGCTTGAAGAAACTGCCCGGGATCTTGCCGGCGGCATAGGTCTTCTCGATGTAGTCGACGGTCAGCGGGAAGAAGTCCTGGCCGGGCTTGGCGTCCTTCTTGGCGACGACGGTGGCGAGGATGACGGTGTCGCCGATCGAGACGACGACGGCGCCGCCCGACTGGCGCGCGATCTCGCCGGTCTCGAGGGTGACGGTCTGCTGACCCCATTGGAAGGTCTTGGTGGTCTTGTGGAAGATGCTCATGGCGTTTCTTTCGTTGCTTCAGGCGCCATCGGGGCGGCGCCGGAACCCGGAGCGAGAGCTTCTCCTGGCGAAATGCCATTCCAAGGGTGCTCAGTGCGCGCCTCGCGCGTGAACATCGGTGGAATGACACAGCCTCGCCTCTCGGCAGCTCGCTCCAACAACCCGGAACGCCCGCTCGTGCGAACAGGCTTCCGGCCTTCGATTCGACCTACTTGCGCAGGCCGAGCTTTTGAATCAGCGCGGT
>JANXWR010000463.1 GCA_025351025.1 Burkholderiales bacterium
GCGTTCAATCTGAGCCAGGATCAAACTCTTCAGTTCGATCTTGATTTATCTACTCAATGAATTGAAGTGAACTTCACTTCATGAGCGTTTAAGGTCCTCGTCACTTGCGTGACTGCGACCTGAGTCTTGCGACTCAGGCACTCGGCCTCGAACGCCCACACTTATCGGCTGTTAGTTTTTAAAGAGCAGGCGCCTTGCGGCGCGGCTGCAGAGACCAAAAGCGCCTCTGAGCGAAGACATCGATTCTCGCACGTTTCGAAAAGACCTGTCAAGCCGGCCGGCCGATTCGCGCCAGGGGCATGACACCCCATCGAAGCTCTCGCACCGCCTTGCGGCAGCACGAGGGGCGCGACTATAGCGCAGGTTCGGAGGCGACCGCCCGAGGTGCCCGATGGCCCTCGACGAGATGCGCGTTTTCGCTCATCGCGCTCGTCACGACGAGGCATTCGCGCTCCGGGTCATCGGCGCCGAGGATGCGCCCGAGCGACTGCGACCAGCGTCCCGCGTCAGCGCCAAGGACGCGCTGCTTCACGGCGACGATCTGCGATGGATGCATCGAGAAGCTGCGCAGGCCCATTGCCAGCAACAGCTCGCTGAACGCCGTGTCGCCGGCCATCTCGCCGCAGACGCTGACGCCCTTGCCCGCCGCGCGCGCGCCGGCGATCGTCTGCGCGATCAACTGCAGCACGGCGGGGTGCCACGGGTTGTACAGATAGGCGACGGCCTCGTCGGCGCGATCGATGGCGAGCGTGTACTGGATCAGGTCGTTGGTGCCGATCGACACGAAATCGAAATGACGCAGGAACGCCGGCAGGACGAGTGCGGCGGCCGGCACCTCGACCATGCCACCGATCTCGACCGGCCCGTACGCACGCCCGGCATCGTCGAGCTGCTGGCGTGCGCGCGCCAGCGCATCGAGCGTCTGCCGGACCTCGCTCAGGTGCGCGACCATGGGAAGCAACACGCGCACCTTCCCATGCGCCGCGGCACGCAGGATGGCGCGCAGCTGCTGGCGAAACATTGCCGGATCCGAGAGGCTCCAGCGAATCGCGCGCAGGCCAAGCGCCGGGTTCAGCGCGTGCTCGTGACGCAGCTCGTTGGCCGACATCCGGTCGAGCGCCTTGTCGGCACCGATGTCGACGGTGCGGATCGTCACCGGCAGGCCTTTCATCGCCTCGACGGCGGTGCGATAGGCCTCGAACTGCTCGTCCTCGCCCGGCAGGTCGCCGCCGCGATTCATGAACAGGAACTCGCTGCGGAAAAGACCGATGCCGCAGGCGCCGGCCTCGAGCGCCGCCGCCGCATCGCCGGGCTGTTCGATGTTGGCGAGCAGCTCGACCGCTTCGCCGTCGAGCGTCACCGCCGGCAGATGGCGCAGCCGCGCCAACCCGGCGCGGCTGGCGTCGCGCTCGCGCTTGATGGTGCGGTATTCCTCGATCACCGACGGTGGCGGGTCGACGATCACGGTGCCGGCGTCGCCGTCGATGACGAGCCAGTCGTCCTGTCGGATCAGCCTGCTCGCTTCGCGCGCGCCGACCACCGCCGGGATGTCCATGCTGCGCGCGACGATCGCGGTGTGCGAGGTCTTGCCGCCGACGTCGGTGACGAAGCCGAGGAAGACGCCGCCTTTCCACTGCAGCATGTCGGCCGGCGAGATGTCGTTGGCGACGAGCACCAGCGGATCGCCGCCGCCCGCCGGTGCGACGATCGGCGAGACGCCGTCCTCGCCGCGCGCCAGCACGCCGAGCAGCCGCTCGACGACCTGCTCGAGATCGGCCTTGCGCTCGCGCAGATACTCGTCTTCCATCTCGTCGAACTGGCGCGCCAGCACCTCCAGCTGGGCCGACAACGCCCATTCGGCGTTGTAGTGACGCTCCCGGATCCATTGCTTGGTCGCACCGGTCAGCGACTCGTCGTGGAGCAGCATGAGATGGACATCGAGCAGGGCCGACAGCTCGGCCGGCGCCTCGGCGGGCAGATCGTTCTTCATCGCCGCCAGGCCGGCGGCGACGGCGTCGCGGGCGACGCGCAGGCGATCGATTTCGGCGTCGACCGCGTCGGCGCCGACGTAGTAGTGCGCGACGTCGATCCGGCTCGACGCGACAAGCACCGCCCGCCCGATTGCGATGCCCTTGGAGACCGGCAATCCGAACAGCTGGAAGGTCATGCGAACGATCCTAGCAGTGCAGCAAGTCCTACTGCCCTTCGCCGAACTTGTCGCCGATGAGCGCGAGCAGCGCGTCCATCGCCTGGCGCTCGTCTTCGCCCTCGGTCTCGATCTCGACCTCGGTGCCCATTCCGGCGGCCAGCATCATCACGCCCATGATGCTCTTGGCATTGACGCGGCGGCCGTTGCGGCTGAGAAACACCTCGCTGCGAAAGCTGCCGGCCAGCTTGGTGAGCTTGGCCGACGCGCGTGCATGCAGGCCGAGCTTGTTATTGATCCTGGAGGTCGCCTTGATCACTGCCTCGCGCTTTCAGGGTCTGGTTCTGCGGCCGCGACGTGGCCACCTGCATCACGCCCTGGGTCGCTCCGGCGATCGCGCGCGCGACCAGCGCGTCGAGCGAATCGCCGACATAGCAAAGCGAACGCCAGAGCATCGGCACGTTGACGCCGGCCACCACCTTGACCAAGGTCCCGTCGGCCAGGCGCTGCGCGACGTTGCACGGCGTGGCGCCGAACACGTCGGTCAGGATCAGCGCTTCGGGCGTGCGCACCTGCTCGAGCATGACCCGAGCCTGCGCCTCGATCTCCTCGACCGAGAGGTGGGCCGGCACGTCGAGCGCCAACAGTTGCCTGGCGCAGTCGGGAAACGCGTGCTCGGCCACGGCTTTCAGCGACGACGCGAGCGGCGCGTGGGCAATGATCAGAAGTCCGGGCATGGCCCCGCATTATCGACAGTTGGGGCGCCCGTGAAATCAGGCGGTGGCGCCGCCTGCTTCACGGCATGACCTTGATCGCGCCGAAGAAGGTCTCGACCGTCTCCGCCGACACGGCTTCGCCGATGGCCGACGCCTGATAGACGCGCAAGCCCTTGACGAAGAATGCGGCGTGCTCGGTGACGCTCCGTCCATCGGGCAGCCGGCCCTCGATGCGCAGCAGTGCGCTGCGCTCGTTCGGTGTCGTACCGGGCACCGCGAAAGGGCGGACCGCGCCCACGCCGGCGATGTTCGCGACAGTGCGGCCACGGAGCTCGTCGAGCAGCGCGCCGACCTGCGCCGGCTGCGCCGAATCGACGTAGGTCAGCGAGAAAGACGCGTTCGCGGCGTGGCACGAATGCATCTGCATGCGCAGATCGGTGCCGGCCAGGCGCACGGCGCGCTCGTGCCGGTCGGGCCGGCAGGGGAAGAGCATGGCCACGCCACTGCCTTCGAGGTGCGCCTGGCGCCAGTCCAGCGCCGGCGTGCAGGCGGCCAGTGCGACCAGTAAAACGGCCGCCAGCGGGCCGGGCGAAAACCTCATCGCGACGATTATCCCGATGCGTCCAGCAGCGCCGCACACTGACAATCGCGCGATGGCCGCTTCCGCTCCATCGTCGTCCGCGCCGTCCGGCGAGGGCACCCTGCCGCCGCAGGCTCTTGCCGGCGTCCGCGTCCTCGACCTCTCGCGCGTGCTTGCCGGTCCCTGGTGCACCCAGGTCCTCGCCGACTTGGGCGCCGACGTCATCAAGGTCGAGCGGCCGATCGGCGACGGTCACCCCGGCGGCGACGACACGCGCGGCTGGGGCCCGCCCTTCCTCAAAGACGAGCAGGGCCGGGAGACCGGCGAAGCGGCCTACTACCTCGGCACGAACCGCAACAAGCGCTCCATCACCATCGACATCGCCACGCCGGCCGGTGCCGGTCTGGTACGCACGATGGCGATGCAGTGCGACGTGCTGGTCGAGAACTTCAAGGTCGGCGACATGGCCCGGCACGGGCTCGACGCCGCGTCCCTGCTCGACGTGAATCCGCGTCTCGTCTACTGCTCGATCACCGGCTTCGGCCAGACCGGACCGTACCGCGAGCGCGCGGGCTACGACTACGCGGTGCAAGGCATGGGCGGCCTGATGAGCGTGACCGGCCCGTCGCGCGCCGAGATCGGCGACGACGCACCCGGTGGCGGCCCGCAGAAGGTCGGCGTCGCCGTCGCCGACCTGTTCACCGGCATGTATGCGGTGACGGCCATCCTCGCAGCGCTGCGCCATCGCGACGCCACCGGCCAGGGCCAGGCGATCGACATGGCGCTGCTCGACACCCAGGTCGCCATGCTCGCCAACCTGGGCGCCGGCTACCTGGCCACCGGCGTGGCGCCGCAGCGCGCCGGCAACGCGCACCAAAACATCGTCCCCTACCAGGTGTTCGAGGTCGCCGACGGCCACCTCATCCTGGCGGTCGGCAATGACGCCCAGTTCGCCCGCTTCTGCGCCGTCGCCGGCTGCGACGAGCTGGCCCAGGACGCGCGCTTTTCGCGCAATGCCGATCGCGTCCGCCATCGGGCGACGCTGGTGCCGTTGCTGGCCGCTGCGCTGAAGCGGCGTCCGCGCGGCGAGTGGCTCGAGGTGCTCGAAACGGCCAAGGTGCCGTGCGGGCCGATCAACGACCTGGCCGAAGTCTTCGCCGATCCCCAGGTTCGGTCGCGCGACATGACGGTCGAGATGGCGCACCCGCTGGCCGGAAAGATCCGCGTCGTCGCCAGCCCGCTCAAGCTCTCGGCGACGCCGGTCAGCTACCGTCGCGCCCCGCCTCTGCTCGGCGCCGACACCGAGCAGGTTCTCGCCGAGTTCGGGCTCGACGCCGACGCAATCGCCACGCTGCGCAGAGAAGGCGCGCTCTGAAACTCCGTCCGAGCCCGTCTTCGGACAGGGCTTTAGGCCGAAATTAGTGAACAAGTTGTCACATTTCGCGACTTTCTGTGACCGCTCGTCCGCGCCATCCAGCCGACCTATGGCGCCCCGAGGGTCCGGCGCCGACACTTCTTGATCCCTGCCGACCCTGGCCGACCCTGCCGAACCGACCGCTCCGATGCCTCAAGCCAGCCTTTCCCTTGCCGTGCGAAACCACCCCGAAGCCGATGCCGCCACGGACGCCGAGCGCTGGCACGAGCTGGTCTCGCAGGTCGGTGCCGAGATCGCGGCCCCGCTCACGGCTGCGCTCGAGCGCATCCACGTCCTGACCGCCACCGGCAAGATCGATCGTGCCGGCCTGCGCGCCCTGCGCGACGAGGTCGAGCAGGCGCGCCAGGTGGGCATGATCGGCCAACAGCTCACCCGCTTCGCCTCCGGTCGCGTGCGCCAGTCGCACGAGGTGCTGCAGCTCGAGGAAGTGCTCAGGAGCGTGCTTGCGCTGCGCACCCGCGAAACGCAGGCGCGCGGCATCGGCTTGAAGCCGCAGCTCAAGTCGGCGCGCGTCATCGTCGACGGCTCGCTGCTGTTCAGCCTGCTCAATGCCACGCTCGACTGGGCGCTCGCCAACGCGCATGCACAGATCGAGTACACGATCGATTTCAAGACCTGGCCGGTGCTCGCGCGCCTGACCTGCAAGTTTGCGCACCGCCCGGCCGACCAGGCCGACGACGAAAGCGTCACCGCGTCGGCAGCGCCGCGTCTCGACTCACTGAGTTGGCGGCTGATCGAGCAGACGGCCTGGACCATGGGCCTGGTCGTCGACCGCAAGGACGCCGCCGGCGTCAGCACCCTGGTCCTCGAATTCCCGAAGACCGCGGGCGAAGAGATGGAAGGCCTCTTGGCCTCCGAGATCGACGACGCGTCGACGCAATCCGGCAACTCCAAGGCGCTGGCCGGCAGCCACGTGCTGGTGGTGGCGTCGCGCCGCGAGGTGCGCGTGCTGATCCGCGACGCCCTGCGCAACATGAGCATGCTGGTCGACTTCGTCAGCTCGGTCGACGAGGCAGCGAGCTTCTGCAAGGAAGGCCTGCCGCACGCCATCATCGTCGAGTCGATCCAGCGCGGCGGCCGCTTCACGTCGTTTCGCGACGAGATCCTCGGCGAAGTGCCGGACTTCGTCTTCATCGAGATCCTCGAGCAGGGCTCGACCTTCGAAATGTCGGGCACGAATGGCGCCACGATGGCGCGCATCGGCCGGGACGTCGTCGCCAGCTCGCTGCCTGCGGCGCTGATGTTCGAACTGTCGCGCAGCCTCTAGCAGGCGCCGCGGCGACGGACGGTCAGCGCGCCCGCACGCCGGCGATCGCCGCGCCGACGATGAGCAGGGCCGCCGCGGCGATCCACACCGTCAGCGGCCGTCCGGTGGTCGCCACGAGCAGCAGCGTCGAGGCCAGCGGCGTCAGGTAGCTCAGGATGCCGATGCGTCGTGCGTCACCGCGCTTCAGGGCCGCGTCCCACAGATAGAAGGCGGTGCCGAGCGGGCCGAGGCCGGTCAGCGCGATGAGCACCCAGTCGCGTCCCGACAGCCAGGCATCGGGCTCGAACGCGAGGTGGCAAAGCAGTGCCAGCACGCCCGAGACGAGCCCGAACAGGCCGACGGCCGCGGTCGGGAAGTGCGGCACGCGGCGCGTCATGAGCGAATAGCTGGCCCAGACGAAGGCCGAGCCGAGGGCCGGCACGTAGCCCCAGGCAAAGCCGCCTTCCAGGCTTCTGCCGCCGAGGATGGCGAGCGCTGCGCCGACGAACCCTGCAAGCGCGGCAGCGACGTGGATCGGGCGCAATCGCAGGTCCGGCAGGAACAGCGGCGCCAGCACGACGATGAAGAGCGGCCAGAGGTAGTTGACCATGTTGGCCTCGATCGGCGGCGCATGGCGCAAGGCGATGAAGAGCAGAAAGTGGAAACCGAACAGGCCATAGACGCCGAGCGCGAGCGTCGACGCCGGCACGCGCCAGCTGCGCGCCAGCGGCCAGGCCGGCACGCTGCCGATGACGAGCGCCAGGCCGGTGAGCAGGAAGGGCGGAACGTGCGCGAGGGCGACGCCGAGCGAGGCCAGCGTCGCCCAGAGCGCGATCGCGCCGAGCGCGAACAGCGTCGCGCTCATCGCCGGCGCAAGGCGCGCCGGCCGATCGCCGGCCGGTTCAGCGCCAGAACCGCCACGCCAGCCAGATGGCCGCGCCGATCAGCACGGCGCGGGCCAGCGGCGGGCCCCGCTCGACCCAGGTCGACCATTCGATCGGCTTGCCATATCCGCGGCGCTCTCGCGCCTCTTCTTCCATGCCGACCACCCACTCGCGGCGTCGCGGCAGGTCGGCCTGAATCGCATCGAGTCGGCGCTTGATCACCTCGGCGGGCGGATGCTCGGCATTGGCCTTGAGCACCGGCGCGAGCTTTTCGACCGCCGCATAGGCCTCGCGCAGGGTCGGAATGGCGAGCGTGGCGCCGCATTGCGCGCAGCTCATGGTTTCGCCCGGCGGCAGTGCGGCGCCGCAAGCGACGCATTGCATGGCCTGTTGCTGCGCCGCCGGCCGCGGCAGCTCTTGCGGCGCCAGCATCGCCTCGGGGTCGAGGGCGCGCGCCAGCCGGGCGACGTCGAGGAGGCTGGGCACCGAGTTGCAATACGGACAGCGCTCGTCGGCCTTGCCGATCGCGGCGCCGCAGTTGACGCAGTCGATCCGGCCACGGTCGAGCAGCAGCCGGGCCCGGTCGACGCGCGACATCGGCCGCAGCAAGCCCTTTTCCTCGAGGAACTCGGCAAACGACTGATAGGCGCCATCGCGCTTCAGGCACTGCAGCTGCACCGAGCGGCCCCAGCGCGACTGGTTGTGCACGGTCTTCACCGGCCCCGAGCAACGCGGGCAGCGCGCGCCCGGATGGAGCGGCTGGAACGGCAGGTCGCAAGCCTCGGCCATGCGGCCGATCAGCTCGAGCATGCCGGCGCCACTCAGGCGTGCCGTCTCGGTGCCGTCGAACCAGACCAGGTTGCAGCTGACGCAGAGGTCGAGCTCGACGCCGGCGCCGTAGTGGCCGGAGAGCGCGACGCGACGCATCGGCGCGCGGCAGTTGCCGCAGGAAAGCACCGGATCGGCCGCCGGGCCGAGTGCCGTGCCGGCCGCCATTTCGGTCGGTCAGAGCACCGCGGCGACGCCCGCCGCGTGCGCCTGCTGATCGGCGTGATAGCTCGACCGGACCAGCGCGCCGACGGCGGCATGGGAAAAGCCCATCGCCTGCGCTTCGCGCTCGAACATGCCGAAGGTGTCGGGATGGACATAGCGGCGCACCGGCAGGTGATGGCCGCTCGGTGCCAGGTACTGGCCGATCGTCAACATGTCGATGTCGTGAGCACGCATGTCGCGCATCACCTGCAGGATCTCGTCATCGGTTTCACCGAGGCCGACCATGACGCCGCTCTTCGTCGGCACGTGTGGTGCGAATTCCTTGAAGCGCTTGAGCAGGTTCAGCGAGAACGCGTAGTCGGAGCCCGGACGCGCTTCCTTGTAGAGGCGCGGCGCGGTCTCGAGGTTGTGGTTCATGACGTCGGGCGGCGCCGTCTTCAGGATCTCGAGAGCGCGGTCCATGCGGCCACGGAAATCGGGCGTCAGGATCTCGATCTTCGTCTCGGGCGAAAGCTCGCGCGTCTTCTCGATGCAGGCGACGAAGTGGGCAGCACCGCCGTCGCGCAGGTCGTCGCGGTCGACGCTGGTGATGACGACGTACTTCAGCTTCAGCGCCGCGATCGTCTTGGCCAGGTTCGTCGGCTCGTCAGCGTCGAGCGGGTCGGGACGGCCGTGGCCGACGTCGCAGAACGGGCAGCGCCTCGTGCACTTGTCGCCCATGATCATGAAGGTGGCGGTGCCCTTGCCGAAGCACTCGCCGATGTTCGGGCAGGAAGCTTCCTCGCACACCGTATGAAGTTTGTGCTCGCGCAGGATCTGCTTGATCTCGTAGAAGCG
>JANXWR010000481.1 GCA_025351025.1 Burkholderiales bacterium
CTGCTCGACGGCAAGCCGATCACCCGCACGCCACCGCACAAGCGCAACTTCGGCATGGTGTTCCAGAACTACGCGCTCTTTCCGCATCTAACGGTCGGACAGAACGTCGCCTACCCCTTGACCGTGCGCAAAGTGCCGAAGGCGGAAGCCGCGAAACGGACGGCGCGAGCGCTCGGCATGGTCCGGCTCGAGGGCATGGACGCGCGGCTGCCTTCGCAGCTTTCGGGCGGCCAGCAACAACGCGTCGCGTTGGCGCGCGCGCTGGTGTTCGAACCGCAGCTGGTGCTGATGGACGAGCCGCTTGGTGCGCTGGACAAGCAGCTGCGCGAACACATGCAGATCGAACTGAAGGAACTGCACCGCCAACTCGGCGTGACCTTCGTCTATGTGACCCATGACCAAGGCGAGGCGTTGACGATGTCGGACCGCGTCGCGGTCTTCAACGAGGGTGCGATCCAGCAGATCGATGCCGTCGAACACATGTACGAGGCTCCGGCGAACCGATTCGTCGCGAGCTTCATCGGTGACAGCACGATGCTGCGCGGTACGGTGCGCGCGGCGCAGGTCGACGACGACGACGAGCGCTGCGGGATCGTGCTGATCGACGGCCGTGTCCTGACCGGTCTGAACGTGAACGGCGCGGCAGTCGGCGCCGAGGTCGAAGCCTGCATCCGGCCCGAGCGAATCGCAGTTCACACGCAAGCGCCGAGCGAGCGCGGCAACGTGTTGCAGGCGCAGGTCCAGAACATCATCTATTTCGGCGACCATTTGCGGCTGCTGTGCGGCGTGGGCGAAGGCCAGAGCGCGGCCACCGTCAAGCTGCCGCTTTCGGCGCCAGAAGTGCCGCGCGCCGGCGCGGCCGTCTGGCTCGAGCTCGCGCCCGAGCTGACCCGCATCTACGCCTGACGCTTTAAGTTCGAGTTTCCCCAACCCCCAAAGGAGAAGTTGATACCATGAACAAGAGCATCCTTGCGGTGGCGCTGGTTGCCGCGATTTCGCTTCCCGCGCTCGCACAGCAGCAGATCACCGTCGTGAATTTCGGCGGCGCCAACGCCAACGCGCAGAAGAAGGCCTACTACGACCCGTTCGAGAAGACCGGCACCAAGGTCGTGCCGGTCGAATACAACGGCGAGCAGGCCAAGATCAAGGCGATGGTCGAGACCAAGAAGGTCACCTGGGATGTGGTCGAGGTCGAATCGCCCGACGTCGCGCGCGGCTGCGACGAAGGGCTTTTCGAGAAGCTCGACTACAGCAAGATCGGCAACAAAGCCGACTTCAACCCGGCCGCCATCAGCGAGTGCGGAATCGGCGTGTTCGTCTGGTCCACGGTGATGGCCTACAACGGCGACAAGCTGAAGAACGGGCCGAAGACCTGGGCCGACTTCTGGGACACCAAGAAATTTCCCGGCAAGCGCGGGCTGCGCAAAGGTGCGCGCTACAACCTCGAATTCGCGCTGATGGCCGATGGCGTAAAGCCCGCCGACGTCTACAAGGTGCTCGCCACCAAGGAAGGCGCCGAGCGTGCGTTCAGGAAGTTGACGGAGCTCAAGTCGAGCATCCAGTGGTGGGAAGCGGGCGCGCAGCCGCCGCAGTTCCTGGTGGCCGGCGACGTGGCGATGACCACCGTCTACAACGGCCGCATCGACGCCGCCAACCGCGAAGGCAAGAACCTGAAGATCACCTGGACCGGCGGAATCTACGACCTCGACTACTGGGTCATTCCCAAGGGCGCGCCGAACAAGGATGCATCGCTGAAGTTCATCGCCTTCGCCAGCACGCCCGACGCTCAGGCCGAGTACGCCAGGAACATCGCCTACGGCCCGACCAACAACAAGGCGCTGGCCAAGCTCGATGCCAAGGTGCTGGACAACCTGCCGACCTCGGCCGCGAACTCGAAGGACGCGCTGCAGTTCAACCTCAAGTTCTGGGCCGACCAGGGCGAGGATCTGGAAAAGCGCTTCGCGTCCTGGGCGACGAACTGATCAGTCCGTGAGGGCGGCGGCCCGACCGACGGACCGCCGCCTCGTCCGCACCCAGCCACCCTCGACATGAGTGCCAGCATCGCTGCGGCCCTGCCCGGCATCCCGGATCCGCAGGCACTGCGGCGCCAGATGGTGCGGGCCGAGCGGCGCCGCAAGCTCCGCGGGTTCTCGCTCACCCTGCCTCTGCTGCTGTTCCTGTTGCTGACCTTCCTGGTGCCGATCGCGACGCTGCTCAAGCGCGCGGTCGAGAACCCCGAGGTCGCCAACGCGCTGCCGCGAACCGTTGCCGTACTGCGAGGCTGGAACCGCGAAGGGACACCGCCGGACAGCGCGTACGCCGCCATCACGATCGACCTGGCCGCTTTACCCGACAGCTCCGACGCCGGCGCCTTGGCGCGCCGCCTGAACAGCGATACGCCGGGGGCTCGCTCGCTGGTGATGGCCACGTTCAAGGCGATGCCGCTGACAGGCGCGACGACACCGGCCGACGTCAAGGCCCGCATGCTCGCTCTCGACGAGCGGTGGGGCGAAACGAAGTACTGGCGTGCCATCGCGAAGAACGGCGCCCGCTGGACGCCGGATTACCTGCTCACCTCGGTCGACCTTCGGCGTGACGCGCAGGGTGCGGTCGAGCGCGTCGATCCCGAGCAGCGCGTGTTCGGCCGCATCCTCGTGCGCACCTTCGAGATCAGCGCGATCGTCACGCTCTGGGCCCTCTTGCTCGGCTACCCGCTCGCCTATTGGTTGAGCACGCTCTCGGCACGCCACGCCAAC
>JANXWR010000500.1 GCA_025351025.1 Burkholderiales bacterium
GGGGCTCGGGAACGGCTTGATCGTGTAGCTGAAGATCCAGCCGGCCATGCTGTTGAAGATCACGAGCAGCGCGATGAAGACGATGACGACGGCGAGGATGGGCGCGTCTTCGACCGGCCGGATGATGACCCGCTCGATGACGACGCCGAGCACGAAGGCGGCGACGACGGTCATCGCGAACGCCGCCCAGTAGGGCACGCCGGCCTGGATCAGGGCCCAGGCGATGTAGGTCGAGAACATCGCGATCTCGCCCTGGGCGAAGTTCACGAGATGCGTCGCCTGGTAGATCATGACCAGGGCCAGGGCGACGCTGGCGTAGATGCCGCCGGTGGCGAGGCCGGACAGGATCTGGTGCAGCAGCAGGTTCATGTTCATGACGCGCGCCTCAATAGCCGAGGTAGGAGCGGCGCACCGACTCGTCGTCGCGGATCGTCGCCGACGGGCCCGACATGACGACGCGACCGGTCTCGAGCAGGTAGGCGTGATCGGCGAGCTTAAGGGCGAGCGCGGCGTTCTGCTCGACGAGCAGCATGCCGATGCCTTCGCTCTCGCGGATCACGCGCAGGATCTCGAACAGGTGCTGCACGATCAAGGGCGCCAGGCCGAACGACGGCTCGTCGAGCAGCAAGAGGCGCGGCCTGAGCATGAGCGCGCGCGCCACCGCGAGCATCTGCTGCTCGCCGCCCGAGAGCGTGCCGGCCTGCTGCCGGTAGCGTTCCTTCAAGCGCGGAAAGTGTGCGTACATGCGCTCGAAGTCGAGCGCGACCTCGGCGCGGTCACGCCGGCAGTGCGCCCCGAGGCGCAGGTTCTCCTCGACCGACAGGTTCATGAAGGTGCCGCGCCCGTCGGGCACGTGGGCGACCCCCATGCGCACGATCGACTCGGTGGCGCGACCCTCGATGCGCTCGCCGCCGAGCCGCACCTCGCCTTCGGTCCTGACCATGTTGCAGACCGCGCGCAGCGTCGTTGTCTTGCCCGCTCCGTTGGCGCCGAGGATGGTCGTGATGCCGCGCTCGGCGACCACGAAGTCGATGCCGTGCAGTACCCGGGTCGGGCCGTATTGCGCCTTCAGTCCGCGCACCTCGAGCAAAGCGACGCTCATCGTGCCCCCACGCTTGGGGCTCGCGCCCCGGCGCTGCTCGTCGAGGGTGCGTTCGCGTCTTGGGGCGGCCTGGCGACGCTCATTCCGTCGTCCCCAGGTAAGCGCGGATGACGTCGGCATTGCCCTGCACCTCGGCCGGCGTGCCGTCGGCGATCTTCTTGCCGAAGTCGAGCGCGACGACACGGTCTGAGATGCGCATCACCATGTTCATGTGGTGCTCGACGAGCAGCATGGTCAGGCCGAGCTCGGCGCGGATCCGGCGCAGCAGGTCCATCAGCGTCTCGACCTCTTCATGGTTGAGGCCGCCGGCCGGCTCGTCGAGCAGCAAGAGCTTGGGCTGGCTGGCCAGCGCGCGGCCAAGCTCGACGCGCTTTTGCGTGCCGAACGACAGGTCCATCACCGGCAGCTCGGCGAAAGGCCCCAGATCGAGCAGATCGATCAGCCGATCGACCTGCGGGCCGAGCCGATCCTCCTCGCGCCGCACGGCCGGCAGGCGCAAAGCGTTGGCGACGAAGCCGCTGTGCGTGCGCGCATGGCCGCCGACCATAATGTTCTGGCGCACGCTCATGGTCCGGAACAGCGCCAGGTTTTGGAAGGTGCGGCCGATGCCCAGCGCGGCGATGCCGTGCACGGGCGTCTCGAGCAGCGAGCGGCCCTCGAAGCGGACCGAGCCTTCGCTGAACGCATAGAGCCGCGACAGGCAATTGAACATCGTCGTCTTGCCGGCGCCGTTCGGGCCGATGAAGCCGACGACATGGCCGGTCGCGACGTCGAACGACACGCCGTCCAACGCCGTGATGCCGCCGAAGCGGACGGTCACCTTGTCGACCTGCAGCAGCGGTGTGTCGATGGCGTGCCCTCGCGTCGTGCGCCGCGCGCCACCTTAGGGCTTGCGGCGAGAAACGGAACGGGTCTTGCCCTAGGTGGCCGGACGGGGAAAACCCGCGCCAGCACGCCGCTATGCGGCGCTAGTGTCGTGAGTTAGAAGTCCGCAGACAAAATCTCTCGACGCTGGCAAGGATGTCATCTGCGGATTTAGACCACACGAACGGCTTAGGTCGGGCGTTGTTGAGGTCCAGATAGTGCCGGATGGCTTGTTCGAGTTGTCGGGTCGAACGATGCGTGCCGCGCCGGATGTAGTTT
>JANXWR010000330.1 GCA_025351025.1 Burkholderiales bacterium
GGCCGGGGCGCCGAACACGGCCTGGAACTGCGCCGCATAGCCGGGGACGGTGTTGAGCAGCGCCGCGATCTTCGCCGGGTCGGCGCCGGTCTGGCCGCGCCAAGCGGCGAGGATCTGGCCTTCGAGCGTGGTCGCGCGGCCGTCCCAGTACCAAGCGGCCTGGTGGCCGACGTTGTAGAGCGTCGGCGTGTTGCGGCTGTTCAGCACGCCGTCGTCGCGGCGCGAGAACTGCAGCCCGTCGGTCCAGCCGAGATTGCGGTAGTGGCAGCTCTGGCAGGCCATGTTGCCCGAGCCGGAGAGTCGCTTGTCGACGAAGAGTTGCGCGCCGAGCGCTACCTTGGCCGGGCTGGTCGGGTTGTCGACGGGGTGAACGATCGCGGGCAGCGCCGAGATGCGCTCGATCGCCGGCTTGCCGGCCTCGGGCGCGGCGCAGGCGGCAGCGAACAGCGCGCATGCAGCGCTGGCGGCAAGAAGGAAGGCGCGATGGGGCAACGTCGTCTCCTGGTCAGGCCGCGGCGCGCCGCGACGGGGCCTCACATCTTGCAGCCGCGCGCCGGATCTGCCAATGCCTTGACGGCGACCCCGCGGAATTCGTTGTAGTTGCCCTTGACCTCGCGCAGGTACATGTCCTGCACCGGGTTGCCGGCGGCCGAGAGGGTGAACTTGCCGCGCGGGCTGTCGACTGGGGTCTTCCTCATCGCCGCGGTGAGCTGGTCGCGCTTCGAGAGATCGCCGTTCACCGCCTTCAGCCCGTTGCCGAGGATCTGCGCGGCGTCGTAGCCCTGCACGGCGTAGACGTCGGCGTTTGCCTTATAGGTCAGCGCGTAGCTCTTGCGGAAGTCGTTGTTGCGCTTGGTGTCGAGGTTGTCGGCGTAGTGCAGCGTCGTGAGCATGTTCTGCGCCGACGCGCCTTGCGCTTCGAGCGTGCCGTCGGTCAGGAAGCCCGGGCCGTAGAGCGGGATCGTCTTGTTGAGACCGGCCGCCGCATAGTCCTTGACGAACTTGACGGCGCCGCCGCCGGCAAAGAAGGCGTAGACGGCATCCGGCTTCTGCGCCGCGATCTCGGTCAGCAGCGCCTGAAATTCGACGCCGGGAAACGGCAGGTTCACGTCCTTGATGACCTTGCCGCCGGTCTTCTCGAGACCTTCGGTGAAGCCCTTGGTCGACTCGGCACCGGCGGCGTAATTCCAGGTGATGGTCATGGCCCGCTTCACGCCCTTGCTGCCGGCGACGACGCCCATCGCGTAGCCCGGCTGCCAGTTGCTGAACGAGCTGCGCACGATGTTGGCGGCGCAGAGCGGGCCGGTGATGGCGTCGGCGCCGGCGTTCGGGATGACGAGCAGCGTGTTGTTCGCCTTGGCCGCGTTGGCCATAGCCAGCGCCACGCCCGAGTGCACGGTGCCGACGAGCACGTCGACGTTGTCGCGCTTGATCAGCTTGTTGACGTTCTCGGTCGCCTTCGAGGGCTCGGACTCGTCGTCGACCTTGAAGTACTGGATCTCGCGCCCGCCGAGCTTGCCGCCCTGCTCCTGCACGTAGAGCTTGAAGCCGTTCTCGATGGCGATGCCGAGCGCGGCGTAGGTGCCGGAGTAGGGCAGCATGAGGCCGACCTTGATCGGGCCGCTCGTTTGCGACTCGGCCGTGAACGACGTGGCGCAGAGTAGCAGCGCGGCGGTGGCGGAAAGAGCGGTTCGGGTGGTTCGCATGGAGGCTCCGGTCGGGTCAGGTGGATGCTTGTTCGCGCTGCTCGCGAATGAAGCGGCCCGCCTCGCGCGCGAGAAGCGCTGGCTGGTCGCGATGCGGCGAGTGTCCGCATTCCGGGATCGCCAGCAAGCGGGTTTTCGGCAATCGACGCGCGATGGCACGAATCTGCTCGAGCGTGCCGTATTCGTCGTCCTCGCCCTGCACGGCGAGCACCGGGCAGGCGATGGTCGCGATCTCGGCCTCGATGTTCCAGTGCCGGAATTCCGGCGCCAGCCAGGCGTCGTTCCAGCCGCGAAAGGCCGAGTCCGGGTCGGCATGATGGCGGGCCAGGCGCGTGCGCAGGTCGCCGATGTCGTAGGCGCTCCTGGCCTGCTCGATGCTGACGATCGAGATGTCCTCGACGAAGAGATGCGGCGCGACGGCGACGACACCCGCGACCGGAAAGCGGGCCGCATGCAGCAGCGCGATCGAGCCGCCGTCGCTGTGCCCGAACAGCCAGGGACGCTCGATGCCGACCTCGGCAAACAAGGCCGGCAGCACCTCGTGCGCCTGCGCATGCATGAAGTCGGGCCGCCACCGCTCCGCGGGTGGCTTGGGCGTCGAGCCGCCGTAGCCGTAGCGCGAGAAGACGAAGCCGGCCAAGTCCCGCTCGTCGCAGAAGTCGCGCGGGAAGTCCTTCCACATCGAGATCGAGCCGAGCCCTTCATGCAGGAAGACGACGACCGGCGCGCTCGTTCTCGGCGCGCCTACCCACTCGTATTCGAGGCGCAGCTCGCGAGCCTGCCCTGTCATCCTGAGCGAAGCGAAGGATCTCCTCGCCGCGCGCCCGTCCGCCATGGTCGAGACCCTTCGCTACGCTCAGGGTGACAGAGGGTCGTGGGCAGCGCCGCCGCGCTCGCGCTCACGCAGGCGAAAGCGCTGGATCTTGCCGGTTGCAGTCTTCGGCAGCTCGTCGACGAACTCGATGCTGCGCGGGTACTTGTAGGCGGCGAGCTTTTCCTTGACGAAGGCCTTCAGCTCGACGTCGCTCGTCGCCTGTCCGGGCTTGACGACGACGAAGGCTTTGGTCTTGGTCAGCCCCTCGGCGTCTTCGGTGCCGATGACGGCGCATTCGAGCACGGCCGGGTGCTGCATGAGCGTCGCCTCGACCTCGAAGGGCGAGACCCAGATGCCGCTCACCTTCAGCATGTCGTCGCTGCGACCCGAGTAGGTGTAGTAGCCGTCGGCGTCGCGCACGTATTTGTCGCCGCTCCTGGTCCAGCCGCCCTGGAAGGTCTCGCGCGACTTGTCGCGGTTGCCCCAGTACATGAGAGCCGCGCTCGGGCCCTTGATGAAGAGGTCGCCGACCTCGCCGTCGGCGATCGGCCGGCCGTCTTCGCCGCGCAGCTCGATCTCGTAGCCACCGACGGGCTTGCCGGTCGTGCCGTAGCGGATGTCGCCGGGCCGGTTCGACAGGAAGACGTGCAGCATCTCGGTCGAGCCGATGCCGTCGACTATCGGCGAGCCGAAGTGGCGCTCGAAGCGCTGGCCGATCTCGGACGGCAGGGCTTCGCCGGCCGACGAGCACATGCGCAGCGCCACCGCGCCGCGCTCGGGCAGCTCGGGCGATGCGAGCATGCCGGCAAAGCCGGTCGGCGCGCCGAAGAACACCGTCGGCCGGAGCGGCGTACCGGTCACGGCGTTGGCGGTGGCTCCCGTCCATCGCTTGAACACCGCATCGGGGGTTGGCCGCTCGGCCATCAGGACGACGCTCGCGCCGACCGAGAGCGGAAAGGTCAGGGCGTTGCCGAGCCCGTAGGCGAAGTAGAGCTTGGCCGCCGAAAAGCAGACGTCGGCCTCGGTCAGGCCGAGCACCTGCTTGCCGTAAAGCTCAGCCGTCCACCAAGCGTTGGCGTGGGTGTGCACTGTGCCCTTCGGCCGGCCGGTCGAGCCTGACGAATAAAGCCAGAAGGCGACGTCGTCGCCCTGCGTCGCAGCGGCGTCAACGAGCGGCGGCGCCGCACGCACCAGAGCGTCGAACGAGAGCGAGCCTTCGGCGAGCGGCGCGCCGGTGCCGGCGCCGGCGACGATCACCGGCCCGACCTCGTGGCCGCCCTTGGCCATCGCCGCGGCGAGCGTCCGCGCCAGCGAGGCCGAGACGATCGCCGCCTGGGCCCGGCTGTGCGCGAGCATGTAGGCGTAGTCGGCCACGGTGAGCAGCGTGTTGACGGCGACCGGCACGACGCCGGCATAGAGACAGCCGAGAAACGCCACCGGCCACTCGTTCGAGTCGAGCATCAAGAGCAGCACGCGCTCCTCGCGGCGCAGGCCCAGGCCGAGCAGCCCCTGCGCGAAGCGGCGTGCGCACTCGGCGAGTTGGCCGTAGCTGAGGCTGGCCCGGTCGTCGAGGTAGGCGAGCTTGTCCGGCCGCGCCGCATTGACCTCGAACAGGTGGCGGGCGAAGTTCAGCGAAGTCGGCGGCGAAATCATGGCTTGGGTCTTCTTCTGGCCAAGCACTATACTGCATGCATGGCGACTTCCGACAAGGATCCCTTCCTGCTCGCCCTCGGCGAGCGCGTGCGCACCCTGCGCGCCCGTCGCGGCCTCACGCGCAAGTCGGTGGCAGTCGCCTCCGGCGTCTCGGAGCGGCATCTCGCCAACCTCGAATATGGCATCGGCAACGCCTCGATCCTGGTCCTCCATCAGGTCGCGACGGCGCTCGACTGCGCGCTCGCCGAGCTGGTCGGCGACGTCACCACCAGCTCGCCGGAATGGCTGCTGCTGCGCGAGCTGCTGCGCGGCCGCAGCGATGCCGAGCTGCGCCGCGGCCGGCTCGCCCTGGCGACGCTGTACGGCGTCGCCGGCGGCGACGCGGCGCGCGGCCGGCGCATCGCCCTGGTCGGCCTGCGCGGCGCCGGCAAGTCGACGCTCGGGCGGCAACTGGCCGAGGCGCTGGAGATGCCTTTCGTCGAGTTGAGCCGCGAGGTGGAGCGCATCGCCGGCTGCAGCATCCGCGAGATCCACGACCTCTACGGCACCAATGCCTACCGGCGCTATGAGAGGCGTGCGCTCGACGAGACGCTGCGCTTGCACGCCGACGCCGTGATCGCGACGCCTGGCGGCATCGTCGCCGAGCCGGCGACCTTCAACGCCCTGCTCGAAAGCTGCCACACGATCTGGCTGCAGGCCTCGCCCGAAGAGCATATGGCGCGCGTCGCCGCTCAGGGCGACACCCGACCGATGGCGGCGAGCCGCGAGGCGATGGCCGACCTGCGCCGCATCCTGGCCGGCCGTGCCGCCTTCTATGCCAAGGCCGACGCTGCGCTCGACACCTCGGGCAAGAGCGCGGACGAGAGCCTGCACACCCTGACGGCGCTCGCCGGCGAGCTGTTCGGCGGCGCGCCGACTGCGAAAGCTGTGCCGCACCGGCGTATGAAGCAAACTGCATAGTCCGATTGACGGTGCGCGGAAGTATGCACTATGATGCATTGATCGATCCGCGCTTCCGAGGAGATACCGAATGGAAACGATCATGCCGCCGTCCCCGGTCGACTACCGCACCGATCCCTCGCAGTACCGCCACTGGAAGCTCTCGGCCGAAGGTGCGCTGGCGCGGCTGACCCTCGACATCGCGGACGACGCCGGGGTGCGCCCCGGCTACAAGCTCAAGCTCAACAGCTACGACCTCGGTGTCGACGTCGAGCTGGCCGACGCGCTGAACCGCATCCGCTTCGAGCACCCGCAGGTGCGCTCGGTGATCGTCACCAGCGGCAAGGACCGGATCTTCTGCTCGGGCGCCAACATCTTCATGCTCGGCGTCTCGAGCCACGCCTGGAAGGTGAACTTCTGCAAGTTCACGAACGAGACGAGGAACGGCATCGAAGACACTTCCGCGCATTCGGGCATCAAGTTCGTCGCCGCCGTGAACGGCGCCTGCGCCGGCGGCGGCTACGAGCTGGCCCTGGCCTGCGACGAGATCGTGCTCGTCGACGATCGCTCGTCGTCGGTGTCGCTGCCCGAGGTGCCCTTGCTCGGCGTGCTGCCCGGCACCGGCGGCCTGACTCGAGTCACCGACAAGCGCAAGGTCCGCCACGACCGCGCCGACATCTTCTGCACCAGTGTCGAAGGCGTGCGCGGCCAGCGCGCCGTCGAATGGCGGCTGGTCGATGCGATCGCCAAGCCGGCGCAGTTCGCGGCCGTCGTGCACGAGCGCGCGGCCAGGCTCGCCAAGGGCAGCACCCGGCCGGCCGACGCGAAAGGCGTCGCGCTGCCGAAGCTCGAGCGCGAAGACACGGCCGATGCGATCCGCTACGCCCACGTCGACGTCGCCATCGACCGCAGCAAGCGCGCGGCGGCGATCACCGTGAAGGCGCCGACCGGCGCGCAGCCCATCGACCTCGCGGGCATCGCCGCCGCCGGCGCTTCGTGGTGGCCGCTGGCGATGGCACGCCAGCTCGACGACGCCATCCTCAACCTGCGCACCAACGAGCTCGAGATCGGCACCTGGATCCTGAAGACCGAAGGCGACGCCGCCGCCGTCCTCGCCACCGGCGCATTGATGCGGGCGAACCAGAGCGACTGGTTCGTGCGCGAGACGATCGGCATGCTGCGCCGCACCTTCGCGCGGCTCGACGTCTCGTCGCGCACGCTGTTCGCGCTGATCGAACCGGGCTCATGCTTCGCCGGCCTGCTCGCCGAGCTGGCCTTCGCCGCCGACCGCGCCTACATGCTCGCCCTGCCCGACGACGCGGCGCGGGCACCCAGGCTGCAGCTCGACGAATTCAACTTCGGCCCGCTGCCGCTGGTCAACGACCAGTCGCGTCTCGCCCGCCGCTTCTACGACGAAGCCGAGCCCCTCGCTGCGGCGTTCGACAGTATGGGTACGTCGCTCGATGCCGACGCTGCCCTGCAGATCGGCCTCATCACCGCCGCGCCCGACGATATCGACTGGGACGACGAGATCCGCATCGCCCTCGAAGAGCGCGCCGCCATGTCGCCCGACGCCTTGACCGGCCTCGAGGCCAACCTGCGCTTCGCCAGCAAGGAGAACATGGCGACGCGCATCTTCGGCCGGCTCACCGCCTGGCAGAACTGGATCTTCCAGCGGCCGAACGCGGTAGGACCCAAGGGCGCGCTCAAGGTCTACGGCACCGGCGAAAAAGCCGGCTTTGACTTCACACGGGTTTGATCATGTCCATCGACTACAGCCAGAAGATTCCGAACAACGTCAACCTCGCCGACGACCGCACGCCGCAGCGCGCGCTCGAGCAATGGCAGCCGAACTTCATCAACTGGTGGGACGACGTCGGCCCCGACCGCTCGACCAACCACCAGGTCTATCTGCGCACCGCCACCAGCGTCGATCCGCAGGGCTGGGCCCACTTCGACTACGTGAAGATGCGCGACTACCGCTGGGGCATCTTTCTCAACCCGGCCGATGCCGAGCGGCAGATCCAGTTCGGCGACCACAAGGGCGAGAAGGCCTGGCAGGACGTGCCCGGCGAGCACCGCGCCAACCTGCGCCGCATCATCGTGACGCAAGGCGACACCGAGCCGGCTTCGGTCGAGCAGCAGCGCCACCTCGGCCTGACCGCGCCTTCTCTCTACGACCTGCGCAACCTCTTCCAGGTCAACGTCGAGGAAGGCCGCCACCTCTGGGCAATGGTCTACCTGTTGCAGAAGTACTTCGGCCGCGACGGCCGCGAGGAGGCAGGCGCGCTGCTCGAGCGCACGTCGGGCGACGCCAACAATCCGCGCATCCTCGGCGCCTTCAACGAGAAGACGCCCGACTGGCTGGC
>JANXWR010000522.1 GCA_025351025.1 Burkholderiales bacterium
GCCAGCATCTGCTTCTGCCCGCCCGATAGCTTGCCCGCCGGATACAGCCAGAACTTCTTCAGCGCCGGGAACAGGCCGAACAGCCACTCGAGGCGCCCGGTGTCGAGCTGGTCCATCGTGCGCGCGCCACGCGCGGCCAACAGCATGTTCTCGCTCACCGTCAGGTCGGCGAAGATGCCCATGTTCTCGGGCACGTAGGCGATGCCGAGTCGAGCGATCGCCGGCGTGGCATGCTGGCCACCTCCCTGCCCTTCGTCGGCCGCGCCCGGGCCGCCGATCTGCCGGCCATCGAAGCTCACGCGGCCGGCGGAAGCCGCCCACAGGCCCATGATGGTTCGAAGCGTCGTCGTCTTGCCGGCGCCGTTGCGACCGAGCAGCATCGTCACCTGGCCGGCCGGGACCTCGAAGTCGACGCCGTGCAGGATGTGGTACGCACCGATGTGGGTGTGCACGCCGGCGAGCTCGAGCAGCGGCCCGGTCATGCGGGCTCGACCTCGACGCCGAGATAGGCACTCTGCACGATGGGCGAGGCAATCACCGCCTCGGGCTCGCCGTCGGCGACGAGCTGGCCGTTGTGCAGGACGATGATGCGGTCGGCCAGCTCGCGCACCACGTCCATCTTGTGCTCGACGAGCAGGATGGTCTTGTCGCCGCCGGCCTTGAGGCCGCGGATCAGGTCGAGGATCACCGGCACGTCATCGACGCTCATCCCGGCCGTCGGCTCGTCGAACATGTAGACGCTGGGCTCGAGCGCCATCAGCATCGCCACCTCGAGCTTGCGCTGGTCGCCGTGCGGCAGGCTGCTCGCCGCGGCGGTGGCGCGGTCGCCGAGGGCGACGCGCTCGACCAATTCCTCGGCCCGCGTCAGGGTGCCGCGATGGTCGAGCCAGACCGACCACAGATCGAGGCCGAGCTTGCGCCGCGACTGCACGGCCAGGCGAACGTTCTCGAGCACCGAGAGATGGGGGAACAACTGGGTCAGCTGGAAGGCCCGGCCGAGGCCGCGATGGGTGCGCGCCGACACGGTCTCGTTGCTGATGTCGACGCCATCGAGTCGCACCGAGCCGCCGCTGGCACGCAACTGGCCCGAGATCAGGTTGAAGTAGGTCGTCTTGCCGGCACCGTTCGGGCCGACGATTGCAGTCAGCGTGCCGGGCTTGAACGCGCAGCTGACGTGGTCGACGGCGACATGGCCGCCGAAGCGGATCGTCAGGTTTTGGGTTTCAAGCACGATGAAGCTGGCGCAGGAACCGTCGCGAGCGACCCGAGGTCGCAAAGAGAAGCGCAGCCGTACTTGGGTACGGCGAGCATCGCAGCTGCGAGATCGGGACGCGCAGCACGTTCATGCGTCGGCTTCAGCGCTTGTTCTTGATGGGAATGTCCATCTCTTCGGGCTTGATCTCGTGCACGAGTTCGGGCACGCCCCAGGCAAAGGCCGGGTCGACCTTGATGCGGAAGTGATACATGCTCTGCATCGCCTGGTGATCTTCCTTGCGGAAGGTCATCTTGCCCTTGGGCGTCTCGAAGCTCATGCCTTCCATGGTCTTGATGAGCTTGTCGGTGTTCGTGTCGCCACCGGTCTTCTTCAGCGCATCGACGACGGCGATCGCCGCGCTCATGCCACCGGCGGTGAAGAAGTCGGGCGGGGTCTTGAACTTGCCGTAGTGGTTGGCGACCAGCCATTCGTTGACGGGATTCTTCGGGATCCCGAAGTAGTAGTACGTCGCGCCTTCCATGCCCGGGAATTGCTTGTAGGCAACCATCGCCGGCAGGATGTTGCCGCCGGTTCCCACCTCGATGCCGTAACGCTTCTTCAGGTCGAGTGCGGCGAGCGCGCCGTAGGGCGGCGTCGCCCCGGCCCAGATCACGGCGATGAACTTGCGGCCCGGCTTGTCCTTGAGCGCGTCGACGAGGCGCTGGATGCCGGCCGTGAAGTCGCTGGTCGTGGGCGGCAGGTACTCTTCGTGGACGACCTTGGTCTTCTTCAAGGCCTCCTTGAAGGCCTTCACGCCGTCGCGGCCGAAGGCGTAGTCCTGGGCCAGGGTGCCGATGGAGACGCCGTCGGCGTCGGCCACGACGGCATTCGAGATCGCATCCTGCGAGCTGTTGCGGCCGGTGCGGAAGATGTACTTGTTCCACTTGTCGCCGGTGATCGAGTCGGCGACCGCTGGCTCGACCAAGAGGATCTTCTTGTATTCCTCGGCCACCGGCAGGAGCGCAAGCGCCACGCCCGAAGAGGTCGGACCGACCGCGATGTCGGCTTTGTCGTCGCCATAGGCCGTGGCGAGCAGGCTCTTGCCCACGTCGGGCTTGCCCTGGTCGTCCTTCTCGATGACGACGAGCTTCTTGCCGGCCACCATCATCATGCCGTTGGTCGCGTAGTCGAGGCCCAGCATGAAACCGGTCTCGGTCTGCTTGCCGTAGGCCTCGAGCGGGCCCGTCTTGCTATAGATCAGGGCGACGCGAATCTCGCCCTTGGTTTGCGCAACAGCCTGCAAGGAAACCGCAAGCAGGGCCGTGGCAAAGGTAGCGAGCGTCGCGCCCGAAAGGGCGCCGGCGAGTCGAGCTTTCATCGGGAGATCTCCTGAGCTTGGTGCGCGCGGGTCGAGGCCCGCGGCGCGCGGAAGTGTAGAAGATCGAATGGCGTTCGACGGGCTGAACGAATCGCCTTTGCCTCAGAGCTTCAGCTCGAGGCGGAGCTGCGCGTTGACGTAGGTCGGTGAGTTCGTGCGCGAGGTCTCGCGCACCGGGACGCCTTGCAGGTCGGGCCCGGCGACGGTGCTGCCGTAGAGGTAGTCGCTCGGCGACAGGTTGCTCGCGGTCGCGCGCAAGGCCAGCGTCGGGCTGAAGGTCCACAGGCCGTAGACGTCGGCGATGAGCTTCCTGCCGATCGTCGCCGTCTGCACGTCAGAGATGCGCGTCAGGTAGCCGGGCGTCCAGTTGAGGTTGCCGCCGAGCGTGAGCGGCAGGCCGCGAAAGCGATGGTCGAGGCCGAGGTTGGCGGTGTAGTCGGGCTGCCCGTCGAGCCGGTTGTCGGGGCCCGGCACGCCCTTGACGCGCGAGCGGAAGAAGCTGGCGTTGGCGCGCACGTCGATGCGCGGCGCCTCGCTCCACAGATCGCTGACGCGGAACTTGGCCTCGAGCTCGACGCCTTCGGTCATCGCGTCGCCGACGTTCTGCACCCGCGCCACGTAGCGCGACGAGCTCGCGTACGACACGTTCTCCAGCGCGGTGAGGCTGCGCATGTAGTTCGTGATGTTGCGCCGGAACACGTTGGCGCTGAGCAGGCCGCTGCCCGGCAGGTAGCGCTCGATCGCGATGTCGATGCCGTTGGCGAGCTCGGGCTTGAGCTCGGGGTTGCCGGCGCGATCGGGCTGCGTCGGCGTGTTCGGCCCCGGCACCGGATAGCGCGTGTTGATGCTCGGCCGCGCGATCAGGCTCGACAGCGTCGGCGAGCGATAGCTTCGCGTCAGGCTGAAGCGGACCTGGTCGCGGCCTTTCGGGTCGGGCTTCCACACTGCATGCAGCAGCGGCGACAGGACGTGGCTCTGGTTGGTCGCCTCCGGCTGGCCTTTCTCAGCGCTGCCGCGCCTCGCGATCGCCTCCCAGCGCAGGCCGGCGTGCGCCGCCCAGTTCGGCGTCACGCTCCATTCGTCTTGCGCATAGGCGGCATAGCGCAGCGCCGAGGCGACGAGGTTGTCGCCGAAGTCGGTGAGCAGCGGCTGACCGTCCTGCAACGTCGTGCGGCGGTCGGCGCGACGGTTCGATTCGCCTTCCACGCCGGCGACCAGACTGTGCTCCTCGAAGAGGGTCTGCGTCAGCTTGCTGCTCGTCGTGACGCTGGTGTCGCGCGAGCGGCTCGTGTCCTCGAGCGTGCGGCTCTGCACGCCGTCGGTCCGCTCGGTGCGAAAGCTGTGCGTCGGCAGCAGCCATTGGCCGACGCCGCCGCGCGTCTCGACCTTGCCGCCGCCTTCGAAGCGATGCGTCCATTGCGCGTTCAGCCGCGCCAGCGAATAGCTGCCCTCGCTTTCGGTGTCGCTGGTGCCGTAGGGCGCCGGAATGGCGCCGACGGTCTGCACCAGGCGGCCCTCGCGATGCGTGTGGCCGGTGGCGTAAACGAGGACGGGTGTCAGCGTCACCTGCTCGACGCCGCGCTCGCCGCGCCACTGCAGCCGGCCGGTCGCGTGCAGGCCGTGCCGATGGTCGCGCACGCGTCCGTCGTCGGTCTGCGCCAGCGTCACGATGCCGTCGTCGAGGCGGTTGTCGACGGTCGTCGTCGTGCCGCTGTCGTCGCGATTCGTCGCGAACGCCGTGATCGAGTAGTTGACGATCCAGTCGCCGGCGACGATGTTGCGCGTCCACACCGCCGAGGGCTGGACCGCGCCATTCTCGAAGCCCGCGACGAGACGCAACTCGTTGATCCGCTTGTTGTAGCCCTCGCGGGTGATGATGTTGATGCTGCCGGCGATCGCCCGGGCGCCCGTCTCGGCAGTCGGCGCGCGCAGGATCTCGATGCGCTCGATCTGGTCGGGCGAGAGCGAATCGAGCGAAAAGCCCAGCGGCACGCGCTCGCCGTCGAGCAGGATCTGCGTGTAGCCGTTGCCCAGGCCGCGCAGGCGAATCGCGCCGCCGCGGCCGGGCCGGCCCTGGATCGTCACGACGGGCAGGCGCTTCAGCACATCGCCGAGCGTCGAGTCTCCGAAGCGCTCGATCTCCTCGCGGCCGATGATGATCTTGGTCGCCGTCGAGTTGCGCCGCTCCTGCACGTCGTCGGGACGGGCGCCGGTGATCTCCACCGGCGCGAGCTGCTCGGTCTTGGCCGGCGGCGGTGCCGGCGGCGTTGCCGGCGGCCGCGGCGCGGCGGGTGGTGGTGCCGGCGGCGCGGCCGGCGGCGGCGGCGCTTCACCCGCGTTTCCGGATTGAGCCGTCGCCACACAAGGCGCTGCGGCGGCAACCGCGCCCAGCAACGCGGCGACGAAGCTGCGCGCAGCCGCGGCCCCACGCTGCGTCGCGCGATCCGAACCTCCCATGCGGTCAGTCTATCGGCCGACTCTTTCGCCGGGCAGTCGGGCCGTCCCGAAGATCATCGACCGCTTTCGCTTCTTTACCTCGCCGCCATCGGCAAGAATCCGCCTCCATGGCGCGCGACTTCAACCTCTTCACCATCCTGCGCGGCGGCTTTCCGGCAGAACTCGACGCGGTGGCGATCGAGACCGCCGGCGAGGCGCCGCTCTTCTACACCTGGCGCGACATCGAGCGCGCCACGGCGATGCTCGCCAACTTGCTCGACTCGCTCGACCTGCCGGCGGGCGCGCGGATCGCGGTGCAGGTCGACAAGTCGGTCGAGTCGCTGCTCTTCTACCTGGCCGTGCTGCGCGCCGGCTATGTCTACCTGCCGCTCAACAACGCCTACAAGAGCGACGAGCTCGCCTACTTCATCGGCAACGCCGAGCCGAGCGTGTTCGTCTGCGCGCCGAAGGATTTCTCGAGGCTGTCGCGGCTCGCCTTCGCGGCCGGCACGGCCTGGGTCTTCAGCCTCGGCGCCGATCGCAGCGGCAGCCTGCTCGAGCGCGCCACGCACTTCCCCGACACGCACACGCCGGTGCAACGCGGCGCCGGCGAGCTCGCCGCGATCCTCTATACCAGCGGCACGACCGGGCGCAGCAAGGGCGCGCTGCTGAGCCACGGCAACCTGGTCTCGAACGCCGAGACGCTAAGGAGCTACTGGGGCTGGCGCACGCCCGCGCAAGGCGGCGACGTGCTCGTCCACGCCTTGCCGATCTTTCACGTACACGGCCTCTTTGTCGCCTCGCACGGCGCCCTGCTGGCCGGCGCGAAGATGCTCTGGCTCGATCGCTTCGACCCGAAGAAGGTCATCGCGCTGCTACCGCGCGCCACCGTCTTCATGGGCGTGCCCACCCTCTACGTGCGCCTGCTCGGCGAGCCCGGCCTGACGACCGATGCCTGCCGCAACATGCGCCTCTTCATCAGCGGCTCGGCGCCGATGCTGGTCGAGACCTTCGACGCGTTTCGCGAGCGCACCGGCCACACCGTCCTCGAGCGCTACGGCATGAGCGAGACGGTGATGCTGACCTCCAACCCTTACCGTAGCGAAGACGGCGAGCGGCGCGGCGGCACGGTCGGCTTTCCTTTGCCCGGGGTCGAGCTGCGTATCCGCGACGAAAAAGGCGGCCTCGCCGCGCCCGGTGAGATCGGCGGCATCGAGATGCGTGGGCCGAACGTCTTCGCCGGCTACTGGCGCATGCCGGAAAAGACCAAAGACGAGTTCAGCGACGACGGCTGGTTTCGCACCGGCGACGTCGGCAAGGTCGACCCGCGCGGCTACGTGACGATCGTCGGCCGCAGCAAGGATCTGATCATCAGCGGCGGCTATAACGTCTACCCCGCCGAGGTCGAAGGCTCGATCAACGACCTGCCTGGGGTCGCCGAGAGTGCGGTCGTAGGCGTGCCCCATCCGGACTTCGGCGAATGCGTGGTCGCAGTCGTCGTCGCGCGTCCGGGCGTCGCCCTCGACGGCGCGGCCCTGCTGGCCACGCTGAAGACGCGCATCGCCAACTTCAAGCTGCCCAAGGCGCTCTTCGTCGTGGCCGAGTTGCCGCGCAATGCCATGGGCAAAGTACAGAAGAACCTGCTGCGCGAGCAACACGCCGGCCTTTTCTAGCAGGCAAAAAAAGCCCGACGCTTGCGCGCCGGGCCGGAGTCGGGAAGCGGATTTCGCTTCAGTGATCGTGAGCGTAGATGTCGACGTCTTTGGTTTCGCGGATGAACAGCATGCCGATGATGAAGGTCATCGACGCCACCACGATTGGATACCACAGGCCGTTGAACATGTTGCCAGTAGAGGCGACGATCGCGAACGCGGTCGTCGGCAGCAAGCCGCCGAACCAGCCGTTGCCGATGTGATACGGCAGACTCATCGACGTGTAGCGGATCTTCGTCGGGAACAACTCCACCAGCATCGCGGCGATCGGCCCGTAGACCATCGTCACGTAGATCACCAGCACGAAAAGAATACCGACGACCGTCCACCATTGGCCGGTCCAGCGGTCAATCTTTTTTGCCTCCTTCGGATATCCAGCCGCAGCGAGATCGGCACTCATTTCCTTCTTGAAGGCGGCAATCTTGCCCGCGCTGTCGGCGTCGAATTTCTGGTTGACAACGGTCGCTGTCGGCGGGGTGATGACCTTGTCGCCGATCGTGATCGTCGCCGGCGTTCCGGCAGGAGCATCAACGTTGTCATAGCTGACCGAGCTTTGCGCGAGGAATCGCTTGGCGATGTCGCAGGAGGTCCTAAAGTCAATCTCGCGGGCGATCGGGCTGCCTTGGAAGGAGCACTGCGACGGGTCAGCGTGGACAACGACCTGGTTCTTCGCCTGAGCCGCTGCTAGTTCCGGATTCGCGGCTTGCGCTAAGGCATGAAAGAGCGGAATGAATGTCAGCGCCGCGAGCAGGCAGCCCGCCATGATGATCGGCTTACGGCCAATTTTGTCTGATAGCGTGCCGAAGACGATGAAGAACGGCGTTCCAAGCAGCAACGACGCGCCGATCATCAGCTGCGCCGTCGTCGGATCGACCTTCAATTGCGCGGTTAGGAAGAAGAGAGCGTAGAACTGGCCGGTGTACCAAACGACGCCCTGGCCGGCGGTGAGGCCGAGCAAAGCAACCAGCACGATCTTACCGTTGCTCCACGTGCCGAAAGACTCCGTCAGCGGCGCCTTTGAAGTCCGGCCCTCTTCCTTCATCTTCTTGAAGGCCGGCGTCTCGTTCAGGCTCAGTCGAATCCATACCGAGATGATGAGAAGGAAGAACGACATCCAGAACGGAACGCGCCAGCCCCAGTCGTTGAAGGCGGCGTCGCCGAGCACCTCTTTCGTGCCGATGATGACAATCAGCGAAAGGAACAGGCCGAGCGTGGCCGTCGTCTGAATCCACGAGGTGTAGGCGCCGCGCTTGCCGTGCGGGGCGTGCTCAGCGACGTAGGTCGCGGCACCGCCATACTCGCCACCCAGCGCTAGGCCCTGGAGCAGCCGAAGCGCGACCAGGATGATCGGCGCCGCGACGCCAATCGACCCGTAGCCCGGCAGCAGACCGACGACAAACGTCGACAGACCCATGATCAGGATCGTCACCAAGAATGTGTACTTGCGGCCGATCATGTCGCCGAGGCGGCCGAATACGAGGGCGCCGAACGGTCGTACGAGGAAGCCCGCGGCGAACGCGAGCAATGCAGCTATGAACGCCGCCGTCGGGTCCAGGGCCGCGAAGAACTGCTTTGCGATGATGGCGGCGAGCGACCCGTAGAGATAGAAGTCGTACCACTCGAAGACCGTTCCGAGGCTCGAGGCGAAGATAACTTTCTTCTCTTCGCGCGTCATCGGCTTGTCGACGCTTGCCCCCACGGGAATTGCTGATGTGACCATGCTGATATGTCCTCCCAGTCAAAGAATCGCCGTGCGGCGACGCCGACCCGCATCTTGGCTCGCCGACCGGGACGTTTCCTGACGTGAACCTTAAAAAGACACACTGATCCGCTCGGGTAAAACCCGTAGACCAGAGCGCTCGACAAGCCTGAAGACGAGCGCGCCGAAGTGCTCAGGCGCGCTTCAGGCCGGCTCGCGGTGCGCCTTCGCGGTCCCAGTGCGGCGCGTCGAACCAGGCATCGCCGCGCAGGAAGGCGGCGACCATGTCGAGCGCGTCGAAACCCCAGAACGGCTTGTCGTCGACGACCATCGTCGGCACGCCGAACAAGCCGCGCGCGATCGCCGCATCGGTCGCGTCGCGCAGGCGCTGCTTGGCTTCGTTGCCGGCCGGGTCGATGCGCGGCGCGAGTTGCCCGCGCAAGTCGGCCAGGCGATCGGGCGCCTCGGCGTCGGCGCCGCCGATCCAGACGTGGCGCAAGACCTGCTCGCAGACGTGGCGGCTCGGCGTCGTGCCCGCGGGTGCCGAGGCCCAGGCCAGCCGCGAGAGCGCGATCGGATTGAAGGGATGGCACGCCGGGGTATCGATGGCGATGCCGGCGCGGTGCGCGAGCCAGTGCACCTGGCGAAAGGTCCAGGCGCGCTTGGGCTCGATCTCGGCCGGCCCCTTGTGCTCGTAGTGCTTGAGCAGGGCGCCGAACAGCACGGGGCGGTAGCTGACGTTGTACGAGAGGCCGGCCAGCGCTTCGGGCAGGCGCGCGAAGGCGAGCCAGGCGTAAGGCGAGATCGGGTCGAACCAGAAGTCGATTTGCTTCATCGCCGCTGTCATCCTGAGCGAAGCGAAGGATCACGATCGGGGCCCTGAGATCCTTCGCTTTGCTCAGGATGAAAGGAGGCTCGCCGGGCCGGCAGGCGCTTCCAGATGTCGCGCCTGGCGCGGTCGTCGAGCGCGCCCCAGGCGCCGATCTCGTCGATCGTGCGCAGACAGCCTTCGCACCAGCCGGTCGCGGCGTCGATGCGGCAGACATCGGTGCACGGGCTCGGCACCGTGGCCACGCGGGCCGTGCGCAAGAGGCCCGTCATGGCGACGGCGGAAAAGCGTGGCCGGACTCTTCGGCCGTGTAGTAGCCGAGCGCCAGATCGCGCTCGACGGCGGCGCGCGGCCGCGCGGCGCTCGGGCCGAAGCCGCCGCCACCGGGTGTCGAGACGGCGATGACGTCGCCGGCATGGATCTCGATGTCCTGGTCCTTCGACA
This sequence comes from Burkholderiales bacterium, assembly GCA_025351025.1. Taxonomy (GTDB): domain Bacteria; phylum Pseudomonadota; class Gammaproteobacteria; order Burkholderiales; family Burkholderiaceae_C; genus Schlegelella_A. The sequence continues at coordinate 9,694 of JANXWR010000522.1, forward strand.
GATGCGGCGGCACGTAGGTCACGCCGTTGCGAATGACGGCCACCTTGTTGATGCCGCCCGCAGCGCCGCCCTCGGCGCCCGGCGGTCCGGCACGACCGTGGTCCATGACCATCGAGACCCGCGCGTCGCCGCGGCGCAGCCGGATGCGGTAGTTGACGCCGAAGCCGCCCCGGTGCTCGCCGGCGCCGCCCGAGCCTTCGTGCAGCGAGTACTCCTCGAACAGCACCGGATAGAGCTGCTCCATGATCTCGATCGGCGTCGTCTTCGAGATGCCGATCGTCGAGCAGCCGTTCGAGATGCCGTCGCCCGAGGGACTGCCGCCATAGCCGCCGCCCGAGATCACGTACATCACGTAGGCGCGTTTCTTCAACGGATCGAAGCCGCCGACGCCGAGGTTGCCGCTGGTGCCGGCGGGCGCGCCGAAGAGCTGATCGGGAATCGCTTTGCCGAGAGCCGCGAACACCGCCTCGGCGATGCGCTGGCTGACCTCGGCGGCGCAGCCGGAGACCGGCCGCGGATAGTGCGCGTAGAGAAACGTGCCTTCGGGATCGACGATGTGCAGCGGCTCGAAAGTGCCGGCGTTGATCGCCGCTTCAGGAAAGACGTGCTTGACGGCCAGGTAGATCGACGACCGCGTCGTCGCGATGACGCTGTTCATCGGCCCCTTGCACGGCGGCGACGAGCCGCTCATGTCGAACGACAGCGCGGCGCGCTCGGCGTTCGTGCCGCCGGTCTTCGTGATGCGCATGGCGATCTTCAGCGGCTCGTCGACGACGCCGTCGGAATCGACGAAAGCCTCGCCATCGTAGACGCCGTCGGGGATCGTCGCGATCTTCTCGCGCATCTGCCGCCCCGCGCGGCGCTTCAGCTCGACGATGGCGGCGTCGACGGTGGCGTCGCCGTAGCGGTCGAGCAAGGCGGTGAGGCGCGCCTGGCCGGTCGCCAGCGCGGCGGCCTGCGCCTTGATGTCGCCGATGCGCTGGTCGGCGATGCGGATGTTCGAAAGGATGATCGACAGGATCTCGTCGTCGAGCACGCCCTCTTTGTAGAGCTTGACCGGCGGCAGGCGCAGGCCCTCCTGCTCGACCTCGGTGGCGTTGGCGGAGAAGCCTCCGGGCACCATGCCGCCGGTGTCGGGCCAGTGACCGGTGTTGGCGAGCCAGCACCAGAGCTTGCCTTCGCGAAAGAAGGGCTGCACGAACTTGACGTCCATCAGGTGCGTGCCGCCGAGATAGGGATCGTTGACGATGAAGACGTCGCCCGGGTGCAGCGCGATCTTCAGCCGCTGCACGCGCTCGATCACTGCCTGCACCGTGAACTGCATCGTGCCGACGAACACCGGCAGCCCGAGCTCGCCCTGGGCGATCAGCTCGCCGCTCGCGCGGTGATAGATGCCGTCGGAGCGATCGAGCGCCTCAGCGATCACCGGACTGAACGCGCTGCGCACGAACGCCAGGTCCATCTCGTTGCAGACCTGCATCAGGCCGTTCTGCAGGACGGAGAGGGTGATGGGATCGATCGGGTTCATCTTGCTCGCATTTTGCGCGCTGTGAGCGTCTTCATCACTCGCGGGCGAGGGCGTCGGGTGGCCGATTGCGCTCATGTCCCCCGAAACGCTGCTTCGTTTCTCCTCCTAATACTTCGCTCCATCGGCCACCCGACACCCTCGCCCGAACCGTGACCCTTGGAGAACCGATACCGCCGCACCGACACGACGATGAGCGAGCGGGCCGGTAGGGCGCTCTGCGTAGCGAAGTATTAAAAGGAGAAGGCGGCGCAGCCGCCTTCGGGGGACATGAGCGGAGCAGAGCGCCTGCCGGCCTGCTCGCCGGCCCACTCACCGCCACGCCGACGCGTCACCAGGCCGCGGCGCCACGGCGCACGTGGAGCATCTCCTCACACCGTCACGATCAGATTCCCGATCGAATCGATCTCGACAACATTCCCCGGTTCGATCACCGTCGTGCAATCGAGCTGCTCGATGATCGCCGCCCCGTGGAAGCGGGCTTCGGCGGGCAGCTGCTCGCGCACGTAGATCGGCGTGTCGCGCCAGCCACCGTCGAACCACACCGGCCGCGTCGTGCGACGCGCTTCCGCGAGCGTCGCCTTCGGCCGCGCTGCGGCGATCGCTTGCAGCGACACCGCCTTGCGCTTGCCGATCACCGCCGTGTGCAGGTTGACGAGCACGGGCAGGATCTCGGGCAGCGCGACGCCGAAGCGGCGCCAGTACGCCGCGGCGAAGACGGCGCGCAGCTCGGAGGTAGTGATCGCGGTCGAGTCGATGGCCACCGGCAGGATGTGGCTCTGGCCCTGGAACTGCATGTCGGCGCGGTGCCGCGTCACGACGCGCTCGACGGCGACATTCTCGCGCGCGAGCAGCGCGCGGCCGCTCGCGATCTGCGCCGCCAAGACCTCGGCGATGCGGCCTTCGTGCAGCGCCTCGAGCGGCTGGTTGACCGTTACGACGTAGTCGTGGCGCAAGTCGGCGACGACGCAGCCGAGCGCGTTGGTGAGGCCGGGGCGGGCGGGGATGAGCAGCTTGGGGATGGCGAGCTCGCGCGCCAGCGCCGCGGCGTGCAACGGCCCGGCGCCGCCGAAGGCGAACAGGGCGAAGTCGCGCGGGTCGTGGCCGCGCGCCAGGCTCACCATGCGGATCGCGCCAGCCATGCGGTCGTTGGCGACGCGCACGATGGCGGCGGCGGCTTCGGTGGCATCGAGGCCGAGCGGCGCACCGACCTGCGCGAGCAGCGCGGCGCGGATCGCGTCCATCGAGACGGCGTGCTCGACGGCGAGGAGCCGCTCCGGGTCGAGCCGGCCGAGCACCAGGTTGGCGTCGGTGATGGTCGGCCGGGTGCCGCCACGACCGTAGCAG
>JANXWR010000550.1 GCA_025351025.1 Burkholderiales bacterium
CTGCTCCTGCTCCTGCTCCTGCTCCTGCTCCTGCTCCTGCTCCTGCTCCTGCTCCTGCGCCTGCTCCGCCACCGCCCTGGAACGTCGGTCCGCTCCTGTTCACCGTTGGCGGCGGTACGACGTTCGACCTGATGGCAACACTGCCGAACGCGGTCGCTAGAGGTGGCACTTTCGGGATCTCCGCGAGTGGTGCGCCGCTACCGGCTGGAATGACGTTGTCGTCGTCGGGCATCCTCGTCGCAGGAAGTGCGACGACAGGTGCGGTCGTCGGCGTTCTCTTCACCTACGCGGTACCGGGCAGTTGAAGCCGCCGTTCACGCTCCGATACGGCGTGAACTGAGCTGGCAAGTTCATCCGCGATGCCGGCGTTATGAAAGCCCCAAGGCCCGACACCCATGAAGTGGGTTCCCGAAGAAGCAAGAGATGATTGGCAGGTGCGGGTACATAGCTGGTTGCCGGCCGGTTAACGCCAAATAGCTAGTTCGAGGAAGAGGACATGACGACAATTCTTTCCACTCCCACATCGGTTACTCTCAGTGCCGCGGGCGCTTCTGCCCTCTTCAGGTTAGCGGCCTCGATGGCGCCGGGGACGTGGGCTCAGGTCGCCGCTTCCAACCAAGATGCGGTGCTTGGAAGTCAGAACGGAAATTCTGGCAGCATGATCAACTACTGCCAGTCTATGCCCTGGAATCCGGTTGCCAAGCGCATCGAGTTCACCGGAGCCGACCATGACGCGGTCCCCGCGACACAACGATATGCAAGGTACGACGATGCGTCGAACACGTTTTCACTGGTTGCCGTTGACGCCGGGTTTGGCGCTGCCGTTGGAACGGCTTTCCACGGGGCTGGATTGTTGCAGGCCAATCCATACACTGGGGAATTGTTCAACGCCCAGCAGCCACAAGCGAATCCGCGACTCTTCCGCTTCTACAAGATGTCCGCGGGCTCTACGACCTTTTCCTTGGTCGGAACCGCTCCCTCTGGTTACCTCCAGATCTTCATGCCGTCCTGCTGGTGGACCGGGCCATTCACGGCACGGGCGTTGGGGTCGCAAGGCGCGTACATGTGCTTCAACAGCGGCGCAAGTCAAGGAATAGGGACGGGCGAGATTTTCATCTATGACCCGACGATTCCTGGCTTCTTGCCGACGCTCACAGGGGTCACAGATCCTGTATACACGAGCAATTACGCTCCCGTGATGGCGTACAGCAAGATCAAGAACTGCGCAGTCTATGGTGGGACCTCCGACGTCTCAAGTCCAAATGCTCCGATTGCATACCGCTTGAATTCGGACGGCACTCATACTCTTATGCCACCAGTTCCTGGCAGTGGAATGGGACTGGATGTTGGCGCCCTGGTTGCTGATCCGGTCACGGGCAACTTTCTTCTGTTAACGAACGGACAGCTTTGGGAATTGAACCCCACCGGCTCGGGAACGTGGGCGCTACAAACGGGCTCGCGCGTTCCGCCATCCGGTGTGCGGAACCCGACGGAAATGGGGCAAGGTCTGGTGGTGACGGCCATTCCTGACTACGGTGTAGTCGCCGTGACCTCGCAACTCGCCGGCAGCGGCGGAACCTTCTTCCTCTACAAGCACGCCTGAAGAGGGGCGATGCCCCATATAGAAACGTGGCGAGTTGCGCTGCGAATCACGTTTCGCCTTCGTCTTGGTTTCGTGGACGCGAGCTTGCTCACAACGCAGGCTGGATGCCGAGTTCGGCATCCCGTAGCGTCGCCAAGATTGTCGGCCAGCCGAATTTCGGTGAGCCTGTGGCACCGGGTGTCAACGCGCGCTCCACCACCGCGCCGGGCGGCTTCCCCTCGAGCCGGACAGTCGCGGGCGATCCGCAGGCGTGCGGACGCGTTCCAACCACGAGCACCCACCTGCCATGGGCTGACATTCGCTGAGTGAGAGGTCAGGCCAAGGTGATGCCTTGGAAGAGGCTCGAACCTGGCGGGCGATGGACGAATCCTCCGCAGGAGCCACGTCTAGGAAGGCGATGGTTGGCTCAATTGTCAATGGCGGCCGTTGATCTTCAGTAAGATCGTGCAGCTTTACGCCGTGTGATCCAGGCAAACTAGCATCCCCGCCGATGATGCCGGCGCTTGCGTGCTGAGGATGCGAAGGGGTTGCGGCGGCAGCTGGGTCAAGTTGACCCGGCGCCGCACCGTAGGTCGTATCCAGTTGGCCCATGCTCTTTAATTCCTACGAGTTCCTGTTCCTCTTCCTGCCGACGACGCTCGTAGTCTTTTTCGTCTTCTCGGGGGCAAGGTGGTTCAGGGCCGCGGCCGCGTGGCTTGCCATTGTCTCCATCGTCTTCTACGGCTACTGGAGCCCGCGCTACGTCATTCTGCTCATGGCGTCGGTCGGCTTCAACTTCATGGCCGGCTCGGTGATCGCGGCGCGGCGTCAGGCGGGTCAGGCAGCCGGAGCTCGCCTCATCCTGATCGTTGCGCTCGCAGCCAATCTGGCCACCCTCGGCTACTTCAAGTACGCCGACTTCCTGGTCGATTCGATCAATACCGCGACCAACGCGAGCCTGCCGCTGCTACACGTCGTGCTCCCGATCGGCATCTCGTTCTTCACCTTCACCCAGATCGCCTTCCTCGTCGATACGTACCACGGCAAGGTGCGGGAGTCGCGCTTCGTTCCGTACGTCCTGTTCGTGACCTTCTTTCCGCACCTGATCGCCGGTCCGGTGCTGCATCACGCGGAAATGATGCCGCAGTTCGCGCGCGACCAGACCTATCGCTTCAACACCAACAACTTCCTCGTCGGCACCACCTTCCTCGCCATCGGCCTGTTCAAGAAGGTGGTGCTGGCCGACGGCATCCAGCCCTTCGTCGCGCCGGTCTTCGACGCCGGGCCGGGCTACTCGCTCGTGCCGATCGAAGCCTGGGGTGGCGTACTCGCCTACACCTTGCAGCTGTATTTCGACTTCTCCGGCTACTCGGACATGGCGGTCGGCCTGGCGAAGATGCTCAACATCGACCTGCCGCTCAACTTCAACTCGCCCTACAAGGCGGTCAACATCTCCGAATTCTGGCGGCGCTGGCACATGACCCTGTCGCGCTTCCTGCGCGACTATCTCTACATTCCGCTCGGCGGCAACCGCAAGGGGCCGACGCGCCGCTACGTCAATCTCATGCTCACGATGCTGCTGGGCGGCCTATGGCATGGCGCCGGCTGGACCTTCGCGATCTGGGGCGGTTTGCATGGCATGTACCTGGTCGTGCACCAGCTATGGCAATGGGGACTCGAACGCTTCGCAGGGTCGGCCTTCCCGGCAACGGGCACCCGGCCGCCGAGCGCGACGGGCCGCGTGCTCGCCGCTGCACTGACCTTTCTCTGCGTCGTCGTGGCGTGGGTCTTCTTCAGAGCAACGAGCCTCGAATCCGCGCTCGGGGTGCTCGAAGGCATGTGGAGCTTCGACGGGCTCGTGCTGCCGCGTGAGTGGCAGGCGCACTGGCCATCGTCGTGGCCGTCGCACGGGGCAGGCGTGCGCTTCGCCGCGCTCGACGCCTCGGGCGGAGTGCTCCAGTGGGGGTGGATCAGCGCGCTGCTAGCGATCGCCTGGATCTGCCCGAATTCGCAGGAGCTGGTCGCCCTGGGAAGGGCGCGCCTCGCGGGCGTGGTCCGAGAGCAATGGGCATGGATGTCGCTGGGCGGCCTGGGCGTGGTCGTCTTCATGCTGGCCGCGATCAACGGATCGCGCGGCAGCTCCGAGTTCATCTACTTCAACTTCTGACCGCGATGCGACGCCCGCTCTCGCGGCTGTGCTGGTTCGTTGCGGGCGCCCTCGTGGTGCTCGCGATTCTCGAACTGGGCCTAAGCTTGCTTCCCGTGTCGACGGGCATGCGCCGCAGCGACGACAGTGCGCGCTGGCCGCTGCAGAACACCCCCCCGCACTCCCCGTACTCCTACTCCATCACCTGGGCAATGCTCAATGCGCATCGCGGTGTGACCAATAATTACGGCCAGGTGGCGCCGTTCGACTATCGAAAGGAAGGCAATCCCATCATCGTCGTCGGCGACAGCTTCGTCGAATCCTTGATGAACGACTACTCGGACACCTTGCAGGCGCAACTCGGTCGGATGACCGGCAGGACCGAATCCGTCTACGGACTCGGCGTGAGCGGCATGTCGGCCAGCGACTATGTGGCCCTGTCGCGGCAGGCCAGAGACGAGTTCAAGCCCTCTGCGGCCATCTACGTCGTCACCGACGGGGACTTGTCGGAAAGCCTGCAGCGCGTCCAGGGCACCTATTTCCTCGTGCCACGCGGTGGTGAGCTTGTCCTCGAGTACCTCCCTGCGCGAGGGCACGGTGACGGACTCGGATCGAGGCTGCGGCAGTACGTCGCCGACCTTTCCATGCATCGCTACCTTCAGGTCAACTTGCAGTTCTCTCTGGGCAAGGTCCTGGATGGCTTCAAGGGGACTGCCGGCATGCCAGCACCCTCGGGCGCGCCCGCAATCGCGCTCGCCGAGCAGCGGGCCGTCGCCGACTGGTTTCTTTCCGAGCTGCCGCAAACCCTGGGCTTGCCTTCCCGATGCGTCGCGCTGCTCGTGGACACCGACCGCTACGCGATCTACCGTTCAGAGTTGGCCAGCCCGCGCAAGGACTCTCCCGCCGCTCGCGAGTATCTGATCCGGCGCGCGCGCGAGCTCGGTTTCGGGGTGAGCGACCTCGAATCCGTCTTCAGGAGCCGCTTCACGCGGGACCACGTGCGCTTCGACCACTTTCCGATCGATCGTCACTGGAACAGGGCGGGCCATGCGGTCGGGGCGCAAGAGGCGTACAGGCTTCTCTTCCGCGGCCCTGCCGCGGATCGGCCCGCGTGCCTGACCGCCGGGCAAGGCATGCCGCTGGGCCAGGATGCGGCGCCGGCAACGATCAAATCATCCCGAGGAAGTCCATGAGAGGGTTGTGCGGTTGGTTTTCAAACCAGGCCGGCCTCGACGCCGAGGCCACCTTGCGGCGCATGCTGGCGGCGAGTCCATCCCCGTCCGTCGACCCGCAGTTGAAGGCATCGCCGCAGGCAGGGCTTGCAATATTCGGTGCGTCCGCACGCCCGCGCCTGCTCGAGGAAGACGGGTTCGTGCTCGCGGTGGTCGGCCATCCGCGCTGGCGCGACGAAGGCGGGCTGCGGATCGAGGATGACGCCGCCTTGTTGCGCGGCCTGCGCGACCTTGGAAAGGAGGCGCTGGCTCGAATCGGCGGCGACTTCGCACTGGCTGCCTGGAATTTACGTGACCGTCGCGGCCTGCTGGCCGTCGACCGCATTGGCGTGCACCAGCTCGTCTATACGACCGCCAACCGCTCGCTCGCCTTCGCCTCCACGCTGGACATGCTCGCAGGCTTTCCGGGCCTCGAGCGGAGGCTCTCGCAGCAGGCGATCTACGACTATCTCTTCTACCACGTGAGTCCCGGCCCGCAGACCATCTTCGACAGCATGCTCCGGCTGCCGCCAGGACACTGCATCGAGTTCGGACCCGACCGCGATGGCGCACCCTCCCCCTACTGGACCATGCGCTTCCAGGAGGAACCCGGCGCGTCGCAGGCAGCCTTGAAGGACGAGTTCCTCTCGCTGATGGAGGCATCGGTGCGCGAGGCGTCCGATCACGCGCGCAGCGGCGCCTTCCTTTCCGGTGGCACCGACAGCTCCACCGTGAGCGGCATGCTGGCGCGCGTGAGCGACGGTCCGGCGCAGACCTTCTCCATCGGCTTCGATGTGCCGGGCTACGACGAGATGGCGTATGCCCGCATCGCAGCACGGCATTTTGGCTGCGAGGCGCACGAGTACTACGTCACTCCGGGCGACGTGGTCGATGCCGTGCCGCGCATCGCCGCTTCCTACGACCAGCCCTTCGGCAACGCTTCGGCGATCCCGACCTACTACTGCGCCAAGCTCGCCCGCGAAAGCGGCGTGCACCGGCTCCTGGCCGGCGATGGCGGCGACGAGCTCTTCGGCGGCAACGAACGCTACGCCAAATACCACCTGCTGGGTCTGTACCAGAAGGTTCCGCGGGCGCTCCGGCAATACCTCGTCGAACCCGTCATGCTGTCCGCGCCGGGGCTTAAGCACGTCCCGCTGGTGCGCAAGCTGCAAAGCTACGTGCAGCAGGCGCGGCCGCCCATGCCCGAGCGGTACTCGTCGTACAACCTTCTGGAGCACCTCGGACACGAAAACATCTTCACGCGCGAATTCCTGGCATCGATCGACGTCGCCCGGCCGCGCAAGCTGCTCGCCGATGCCTACGCGCCATATGCCGACGCGAGCCTCGTCAATCAGATGATGGGCATCGACCTGAGGTTCATCCTCGCCGACGGCGACCTGCCCAAGGTGACGCACATGTGCAACCTCGCCGGCGTCGACGTGGCGTTTCCGATGCTCGACGATCGAATCGTCGATTTCTCCCAGCGGCTGAGCTCGGACCTGAAGCTGCGCGGAACCGAGCTGCGCTGGTTCTTCAAGCAAGCCCTGAGCGATTTTCTGCCCCCCGAGGTCATCACCAAGGAGAAGCACGGCTTCGGCCTACCCGTGGGGGCCTGGCTGGTCGGCCACAAGCCGCTGTTCGACCTCGCCGCGGACGGCATCGGGCTCTTGCGCCAGCGAGGCATCGTGCAGCCGCGCTTCATCGACGAGTTGCTCGGCTCGCGCCTGCGCGAGCACGCCGCTTACTTCGGCACCATGGCCTGGGTGCTGATGATGCTCGGCCTGTGGCTGGAGTCGCGAAAGCTGTAGCGCCGGCCCTCACGCGGCGAGCTGCTCGGTTCGGGCGAGGTTGCCGAGCATGCGGGCTCCGAAACGCAGGCGCGTGCGGTCCCAGGGAGAGAATCGGGGCAGCTGGAAACGGTCGGAGCGCATCGAGGCGGCACCCCACGAGGTGGACACGGCGGCGCTGAATCCGCACTCGCGCACCATCGCCACGTGTTCCGCCGCGTAGTCTCGGTTGGGTGCGCCGTTCGGATAGGCGAAGAGGCGCACCGGCTCGCCGATGATGGCCTCGATCTCACGCTTGCCGCGGCCGATCTCGTCGCGCGCCGCCCCCGGGTCGAGGCGGGCGAGGATCGGATGCGTGATCGTGTGCGCGCCAACCTCCATGCCCAGCGAACGGAGGTTTCGCACCTGCTCGGCGCGCATCATCAGCTGCGGCGACGGCTTGCCGCCGGCCGCCTGCACGATGGCCTCCGTGACCCGAAGCCGCCGCTCCGGGTCGAAATGCTTGACGCCGCCAAGCACCACGTCGATGGCGGCGCGGCGCCCCGCCATCGAACTCAGCTCGAAAGATGCCAGTCCGAGGGACCGCAGGTCGAGCCGCGCGGCATCGACGCGGCGGATGGCCTCGATGATCCTGTCGTTCCACATGCACCCGCCGTCGAGAAATCCGGTGGCGACGAAGACGGTCGCCGTCAGGCCCAGCCCGCGCAGGATCTTGGCCGCCAGTTCCTCGTTGTCCGCATAGCCGTCGTCGAAGGTGATGGACAGCGCCCTGGACGGGATGCGGCCGGCGAAGAGCGAGTCGATCGCTTCGGCCAGGGGCAACACGTTGAACCAATCCTTGACCCAGCGCATGCGTTGCTCGAACGCTGCAGCCGCCGGCGTTTCCGGAAAGAGCTCGTCGGGTTCGGCCAGCACGCGATGGAAGATGAGGATGCTCAGGCGACCGCGGGCCCCGGACGGCGAAATAACGGAGAGGGGAAGCCGGAACATCAACGCGTTCTCGGCACCGGAATGGGCAGAGGCCCAGGCGATGCCACCGCGGCGAACGCAGGCCGAGCGGCCTCCGCCCTGCTGCCGAGCCAGAATCCGGACAGCAGCAACGCATAGAGCCAGAACTGCACTTCCTTCGTCAGATAGTCGGCGGCCGTGCCGGCGGTCAACACCGCCATGATGGCGCCAATCAACGCCGCGATAAGTGTCGCCAGTTCCGGGTCACGATCGGAGCGGCTGAACCGCCGAGCGCGAAACACCGCCGACACTACCCATAGCACCAAGCTGCCGTAGATGATCGCGCCGACTATCCCTTGTTCAACTAAGGCGGTCAGAAAGGTGTTGTGCGACGACCTCGACGCGTTCTCGTCGTCGCCGAGGGTGAGCCATTTGCGGTCGACGTACTGCGGACTCAACACGACGGTGCCACGCCAGCCGATTCCCATCGGATGGTCGAGGAACATCTGGAGCTGCGCTTGCGCGACGGCAACGCGCGAACGCGCGCTAGTGTCCGCGGATTCGTCCTGCGACGCCACGTCTTCGATCGTGAACATCCGATCAACGAAGGCCTTGTCCACCAGCACGGTCAACCCTAAAACGCCCAGGAGGCAGAAGCCCCAGAAAAGTCGGCGATGGCGCCGGGCGATGCAGAACGCAAGCACGAGCATGCCGACGGCCAGCGCGAGAAACGGACCGCGGCTGTTGGCAAGGACGAAGCCGTTGACGATCAGCACTAGCGACGCGAGGCTCAAGTAGCGCCGCCAACCGCCGTGCGACAGCGCCAAGCCTACAGCGCAGAGCGCGCCGGTGGCGAAGTACATGCCCAGCGTGTTGGCGTCGTCCATGTTGGGGCCGCCGACGCCATCCAGTCGATTGCCGGAGCGACCGATCGTGAACGCAAAGATGCCGAGCAGGCAGCAGCCGAGAACGTGGGCGAGCATCAGGTTCCTGATGCCTTCCTTGGAATCCGCCACCCGGTACACGAACCACAAGGCAAAGAGGCACTTGGTGAATTCGGTGCTGCCGCGGACGTGCTCGTCGACATCGAGGGCCCAGGGGGCCTGGATCCACATCCAGACCGCGTACATGAAGAGGATCAGGGCCGCGCCCTGGCCGAGCCACATCGGCTTGGGCTGGAGCTTGCCGCGGTTCAGGACGATCGCTAGCGTCGTCAGGGCGGCCGCGAACAACGCCCATCGGAAGTCATGGAAGACGTAGCCCCACCATCTTCCGGGCGGAAAGACGTAGGTCGTGGCAATGTAGAAGTACACGCCGTAGATGGGATGGCGCTTGAACGCGAGCACGCCGCACGCCAGGCAGAACAGAGTGAATGCCGCCGCCAGGTACATGCAGTGCCTCAGCAGCCGGGGCCGTCGGTTAGGACGGCGCTGTCGGACCGGTCCGCGTGGCGACCCGGCGCCGCCCTGACCACTCTTGCCATCAGCTCTTGTTGCGCTCGCGAGATCGATGTCCAGTCGAACGTCGCCGCATGCTCGCGCGCACGATCTCTCTGGTCGATCCGGTCCCGTCCCGTCCTGAGCAGATCGAGGACGGCCCGTCCCATCAGCACCGAATCGCGAACCGGAACGATGCGGCCGATGGTCGGGTCGGTGAGCACGTCGCCCACGGCGCCCACGTCGAGCGCCGCCACGGGCGTGCCGCAGGCCAGGCTCTCGAGCACGACGTTGGGCCAGCCCTCGCGCAGCGAGGTGACCAGCAGGATGTCGGCCGCCGAGTAGACGCCGCGCAGCTGCGCCTGCTCCATGACCGGCAGGAAGACGACGCGGTCGGCCACTCCGAGCCTTTGTGCAAGCGCGGCCAGCTCGTGACGCATCGGACCATCGCCGACAATGGCCAGACGCAGCGAAGCAACGTGGACGAGCATCTCGATCGCGAGTGCGAACCCCTTTTCCGGAGCCAGGTTGCCGACGCACAAGGCGAGCGGCCCGGCCGGAAGGTGCAGGCGCTGCCGCGCCAGCGTCGCATCTTCGGGATGGAAGATCGAGAGGTCCACTCCGTTGCGCAGGACGACGATCTTGGACCGCTCGACGCCGATCTCGACGAGGGCGTCGCGCAGACGTGCCGAGACCGCGATCACCGCCGCGGCGCGCGATGCGGCCCAGCGGATGCGGCGCCCCGGGCCCGGCATGCGCGCCAGGACGTTGACGTCGGTGCCGCGCGCCGTGAGCAGGAACGGAAGGCCGAAGCGCTCGGCGAGCAGTGCAGCGGCGACGCCGTCGGGATAAAGGTAGTGGGCATCGATCAGGTCGGGTCGCCATCCGGCGCGCTGCCATCGAGCGATGTCGGCGGCGGCAGCCGATGCCATGCTGCGCGGCTGCAACGGCACGCCCAGGCGAGGCAACATGAGGTAGCGCGGATAGGTCACCTCGATGCCCCGGGCGCGCGTCGCGCGGCGCGGCGTGGCGGCAAAGCGGGCGTAGGCGCCGAAGATCGGCGAATCGAACGGGAACCAGGGCACCGGCGCGACCACTCGAGCCTCGACCGGACAATCCTGCACGAGCTGCGCCAAGCGCGTCTCGACGAAGATGCCGTGCCGCGGTCGCGCCTCGCTCGGAAAAAGCGATGTGAAGACGAGGACGCGCAGCGGCCGGGCCGAAGGCGTCCCGCCCTCCGCGCCACGATTCGGCTCGTCGATCGGCAGGCCGTCCCGCGTCATGCTGCTTGCGTCGCCGCCATGGTGCCGGTGTCTGCCGAATGCCCGCTGCCGTGGGATTGCAGAGCCTGCAGGCAGATCCGCTCGAAGGCTTGCGCGGCGACGCGATGGCCGAAGCGGCTCTCCACGCATTCGCGGGCGCGCCGCGACAGCTCGCTTCGCAGCGCCTCGTTGGCGAACAACTCGAGCACCGCGCGAGCCTGGCCCGCCGCGTCGTCGCGAAGCAGGAAATGACGGTCCGGCGACACGTCGAGACCTTCGATGCCGATCGACGTCGATACGACCGGACAGCCCATCGCCATCGCCTCGAACGCCTTGATGCGCGTTCCGCCGCCGACGCGCAAGGGAATCACGAACGCATGCGCCGCCTGAACATAAAGCCGGACGTCGTCGACGAAGCCCGTGCAGCGAACACCGCGCAGCGCCCTCGCCTGCTCGACGAGCGCGGCGGGCGGCTTGCGACCGACGATGATGAATTGCGCCTCCGGCCTCTCCGCCTGTATGAGAGGCCAGGTCTCAAGCAGGAAATGCCGGACGCCGTCGACGTTTGCGTCCCAGTCCATCGATCCGGTGAACACGACGGTGGGAGGATGCCGCTTGTCGACCGGCGGGCCGGGTGCGTAGCCGAAGAAGTCGAGGTCGACGCCGGTGGGAATCGTCGACACCGACGGCAGCGCGCATTGCGATCGCAGCTGCTGGGCATCGCGCTCCGAGACCGCGACCACCGACGTGAAACGCCTCAATGACTCGCCTTCATAGCGCTGCATCTTGGCGTGCTGCGACCGCCAGATCCATCGCATGACGGGGTTGCGCGCCTGCGCCGCGTGACGCGCGAAGATCTCGGCCTCGACGTTGTGCGTGAAGCACACCGTGGCGCCGTCGATGCGCTCGGGACGCAGGACGGCGGCGTGCACGAAGTCGAAGACGACGACGTCGAAGTGCTGCCTCGCCAACACCCGGCGGACCGCCCGCAAGCCGCTCGCCGTCCGGTCGGCGGCCACGTTTACCGGCAACCGATCGAGCAAGTCCAGCGCCCGCTGCCAGCGCGGCCGATGCGGCCGCTGCTGCCACGAAATGAAGGCGTCGCACACCTCCTGGAGCTGCCGCGACCATTCGCCTTGCTGCTGCGCGCTGGCCGGCGAGATCAATGTGACTTCGAAGGCACCGTTCCTGAGGCCGCGCAGGACGTTGGTCGTGCGGATCCTGCCACCGGTGTCGTTCGGAAAGAGGAAGCTCGGCGAAACAAAGGCAAGCCGAGGCCGTTGGACACTCACCAGCAGATCCCTTCGTACTCGGCCGCCCCCGAGGTCCGCAGCTCGGCATAGCCCGACAAGTCGACGATCCGGCGCCCGGCGGCGCCGGCGATGATCGCCTGTCGCGCCGCCTTGTCGGCATGGCCGACGACGATGACCTGGGCGTCCTCCAGCACCTGCTCCGGCGATTCCCTGAGCAGCCGGTCGAGGTGCGGGATTTCGCGGTCGATGAACTCCTTGTTCTTGCCCAGCAGGCGGCTGACCTTCACGAAGTTGTCGTAGATCGCCAGGTCGAAGCCCTTGCCGAGCAGCCGTTCGGCCAGTGTCACCAACGGCGAATCCCGCATGTCGTCGGTGCCGGGCTTGAACGCCAAGCCGAACAGTGCCACCTTGCGACGCCCGTGCCGGGCGATCATCTCGTAGGCCCGGTCGATGTGGGCGTCGTTGCTGTCGAGCAGGCCCGCAAGCGCCGGAATCGGCACCTCCTTCTCGCGGGCCAGGGCGAGGAAGCCCTTGACCTCCTTGGGCAGGCACGAGCCGCCGAAGGCGAATCCGGGACGAAGGTACGCCGGCGAAATGTTGAGCTGCGTGTCCTGGCAGAAGATGCGCATCACTTCGCGCCCGTCCAGGCCGCAGGCCTTGAGCACGGAGCCGGCCTCGTTGGCGAACACGATCTTCATCGCGTGGAACACGTTGCACAGGTACTTCACCGACTCGGCCACCCGGCAGGAGGTGCGCACCATCTGTCCCGGCAGGCCCGCGTACATCCGTTCCATGGCGACATAGCCGGCATCGTCGAGGCTGCCGACCACGGTCTGCGGCGGATGGTGGAAGTCCTTGACCGACGACCCTTCGCGCAGGAACTCCGGGTTGAACACGAGCGACAGCCGGTCACCGACCTTGCGGCCTGCGCTTTCCTCGAGCACCGGCAGGATGCGATCTTCGGTGGTTCCCGGGGGCACGGTGCTGCGCAGCACGACCGTGTGATGTCCCGGCTTGCCGCTGAGGACCGCGCCGATCGAGCGGATCACGATGTCGACCGCGCCGAGGTTGGGCGTGTAGTTGGAGTTCGACGGCGTGGCCACGGAAATCAGCGACACCTCCGAACCGAGCACTGCCGCCTCGACGTCGTTGGTGGCGCGAAGCCTGCCCGCGCGCACCGCCGCGGCGATGAGCTCGTCGATGCCCTCCTCGACGACCGGCGACGCGCCGTCGTTGATCATGCGGACCTTGCTCGGGTTGGTGTCGACGCCGATGACGTCGTGGCCGAGCTCGGGAAGGCACGCGCAAGACACCGCCCCGACATAGCCAAGACCGAAGATGCTGATTTTCATGACGACTGGGGATGGAGCTGCGACGGAGTGGAGAAGGAGGAGACGCAGCGGTCAATGATGGCGTCCAGCCGCTTCATGGAATTCGGCCAGGCGTGACTGGACAGCACGCGTGCCCGGCCGGCCTTGCCGAGCCGCTCGCGCTCGTTCGGATCGGCAAGGACGCGCAGGATCTGCCGGCACATGTCGGCAGCCGTGTCGGCCGTGAGGAGGTGCTGCTCGGGGATCGCGTCGACGCCGGCAGCGGCGATGCTGCTCGCGACGACCGGGATCCCCATGGCCATGGCTTCCAGGATCTTGTTCTGCGTGCCGCGCGCGATGCGCAGAGGGGCCACCGTCAGGGCCGCACGGGTGACGAATGGCCGGACGTCGAGCACCGAGCCGGTGACCGTGACGCCGGGGATCTCGCCGAGCTTGCGCACCGCGGGCGAGGGATCGGCGCCGACGATCTGAAGCTTCAGCTGGGGACGCTCCGCCTTCAGAAGCGGCAGGACGTCCTTGCAGAAGTCGAACATGCATTGCTGATTGGGGAAGTAGTCCATCCGCCCGACGAAGACGATCGTCTCGCGGTCGTAGGCGACATCCTCCACGGGGGCGAAGAAACCGTTGTCCACGCCGTTGGGAAACCAGTCGCTCGACGTGTCGAGGCCATAGCCGAGCAGGGTCTGGTGTTCGGCGCGCGTAATCGTCGTGCAGAAGTCGAAGCGCCGGGCCAGGCGTTTCTCTTCGGCCCGCATCCGCCAGCCCTCCCACCAGTAGCCCATGGATAGCGGGAACGGCTTGTGCTGTGCATACTCGAGCCATTTCTGCGAGTCCATGTCGCCGAAGTCGAGGATCTTCGGGATGGAATCGACATGCTCGACGTAGTGGGCGACCGACGAGCAGTGCACGACGATCAGATCGAACTTCTGCTCGGCGAGCAGGCGGCGGATCTGCCGGTTCAGCGCTCTGCTATGGAAGAACGAGGCCGACGCCGGGAATGGGGTGGGCAGCGTGGCGATCATACGCATCGTCTGGAAACGATCGTCCACCTGGCCGATGTGAAACTCCGAGCAAAACGGCGCGATGCCCTGCGCATCGCCGGTTTGCTGTGCCGACCGGGTCAACGAGCACACGACCACTTCGTGCGCCTGCGCGAGGTGCCGGATCATGTTGAACGGCCGGATCGTGCCACCGCGCTTCGGCGGGTACGGAAAGCGGTGGCAGACGTAGAGGATTCTCATGCGACGGCCTCCTCGAGCTCGTCGGCCACGTCGACGGACGAGCGATCGTCCAGATAGACGCGGCACCAGATCTCGAGGTTGAGCAAGGCCAGCAGTCGGTCGGTGCCGTCGACGCGGTTGGCACGGTGGTCTTCGATCAGGCGCGCCACCGGAGCGTGCCGGAGAAGGCCGCGCGCCTCGATGCTCTTGCGCGACAGCGCGCTTTCCAGCATCTCGGACAGGGCGCCCTTGAGCCAGGCCCCCATGGGCGCGCCGAATCCACGCTTGGGTCGCCTCAGCACCTCCCTGGGCAGCACGTCGGCGAGCGCCTTCTTCATCAGCGACTTCAGTTCTCCGCCGGCAAGCTTCACGCCGGTCGGAATCTGCGCCGCGAGCTCGACCAGGTCGTGGTCGAGCAGCGGCACCCGGCACTCGAGCGAGGCCGCCATCGTCATCCTGTCGGTCAGCATCAGCAGGTCGTCGGGCAGTTGCGTGCGCGCATCGACCGCGAACATGCGGGCGAGCACGTCGTCGCCGCCCGACGCTTCGAAGGCGGCGGCGATCGCGTCGCGGCGCTCTGCCGGCGGGTGAAGCATCAGCTCGGCAGCCTCGGCGGCCGAACTCGCACCGACATAGGCGCGGTAGCGTTCGGCGAATGGCAAGGCCGCGGCGCCGATGAAATTCTTCGCCAGGCGCGAGTAGTTCAGCCACTTCGAGTGCCGGTCGCTCGGCAGGCGGTCGGCCAGCCAGGCCGCGCCGCGCTTGGCCGGCTGCGGCAGCCAGTCGACATAGCGCATGTAGTGCTCGCCAAGGTAGCGCCGGTAGCCGCCGAACAGCTCGTCGCCGCCGACGCCGGACAAGATCACCTTCACGTCGCGGCGCGCGAACTCTGAAACCAGGTAGGTGGTGATGAAGGCGCTGTCGGCGATCGGCTCGTCCATGTGCCACAACAGCTTCGGCAGCAGGCGCACGACGTCCGGCTTGACGAGGATCTCGTGGTGGTCGGTGCCGAACATCGTCGCAACCTCGCGCGCCTGGTCGAGCTCGTTGTAGAAGCGCTCGGCTGCCCCGCCGTCGAAGCCGATGGAGTACGTCTTCACCGGGGAGCTGCTGTGCCGCGCCATGAAGGCGAGCACCGCGCCGGAGTCGACGCCGCCGGAGAGGAAGGCGCCGATGGGCACGTCGCTCACCATCTGCATCTGCACCGAAGCTTCGAGTTGCTCACGCACGCGCCGCGTCCACTCGGCCGGGCTCACCCGCGCGTCGACCGCGGTCGGCGGCTGCCAGTAACTGTCGATCGAGACGCCGGCCATCGAGATCTTCATGACCGAGGCAATCGGCAGCTTGCGGATGCCCCGGAACATCGACAGCGGCGAGGGCACGTAGCCCAGCTCGAGGTACGCTTCCAGAGCGCCGGGGTCGACTTCGCGCGGCACGCCGGGCAAGGCCAGCAGGGCCTTGGCCTCCGATGCGAAGGCCACGCGGCGACCATCGTTGAGCCAGTAGATCGGCTTGATGCCCAAGCGATCGCGCCCCACCAGGAGCGTCTGCCGCCGCCGGTCCCACAGCGCAAAACCGAACATGCCGTTGAGACGCTCGACGAAACGCTCGCCCCATTGCGCATATCCGTGCAGCACCACTTCGCTGTCGGACTCGGTCTTGAACGCGTGTCCGTGGGCGAGCAGTTCGCGGCGCAGATCGCGGAAGTTGTAGATCTCGCCGTTGCACACCACGACCAGCGAGCCGTCGTGGTTCGCGATCGGCTGGTGACCTCCGGACAGGTCGATGATCGAGAGCCTCCGCATGCCGATCGCGCAGGGGCCGTCGACATGCGCCCCGCTGTCGTCGGGCCCGCGGTGGATGGTGGCGTCGCCCATCCTTGCCAGCCAGTCGATGTCCGGCCGCGTCCCGTCGAGCTTGAAGAATCCGTGAATGCCGCACATCGCGTCGGGCTCCTCAGCCTTCGGCCGCCGTGCGGCCGACCGTCGCGCTCATGCCGCCACCGTCGCCGGCCGGCGTGCTGCCGCAAGACGAGGCGCATCGGCCGCCCCGGCGGGATGACCCACGCGCAGGAAGGCTTCGAACATCAGCAGCGCCCAGAGCGGCGAGCTGTAGTCCCGCTGGCCCGAGGCATGCGCATCGACCAGGTGTTCGAGGTAGGCGCGATTGAAGAAACCCGTCCGGCCGAGCTGGCCTTCGAGCAGCGCGGTGCGCACGCGCTCGCGCAACGGCCCGCGGAACCAGCGCGCGAGCGGCACGGCGAAGCCCATCTTCGGGCGGTACAAGACGTTGTCCGGCAAGTGCGGCTCCATCGCCTTCTTGAGCAGCCATTTGCCTTCGCCGCCGCGAAGCTTGACGTTCGATGACAGGCTCGCAACCCATTCCACCAGGGGATGATCCATCAAGGGCTCGCGCACTTCCAGCGCATGCGCCATGCTGGCCCGATCGACCTTGGTGTTGATGTCGCCGATCAGATAGGTCTGGAGATCGAGGTACTGGATCAGGGACAGTCCGTCGTCGGTGTCGGCCCGCCGCGCGTGCTCGCGGAACACCTCGACCGCGCGATGACCGGCCAGGCGGGTCTTGAAGGCGGGCGAAAACAGTTGTTCACGCATGTCGTCCCGGAAGATCGAGATGCTGTGGAAATAGCCGCCCACCGAGTCGCAGGCGAGCGCCTGAAAGGTCGCCTTCCCGCGCAGGAAGCGCGGCGCACGATCGGCCTTGGGATAGAGGCGCCCGAGCGTGCCGAACAGCGGCTGGCGCAGCCCAAGCGGCAGCGCCGAGCGCAGGCGCTCCTCGCCCATGTGCAGCCGGTAGCGCCGATATCCGCCGAAGCTCTCGTCGCCGCCGTCGCCCGACAGTGCCACCGTGACGTGCCGGCGCGCCAGCTGACACACGCGGTAGGTCGGAATCGCCGAGCTGTCGGCAAATGGCTCGTCGTAGAGCGCCGCCAGCGTGTCGATGAGATCGAAGTCGTCGGTCTGGACGCGATCGACGAAGTGCCGGGTGCGGTAGCGCTCGGCAACCTGCTGGGCAAAGCGGGTTTCGTCGAAGGCCGGGTCGTCGAAGGAGATCGAGCAGGTGTTGACGGGCTCGCCGGACTGTCCGGCCATCATCGCGACCACGGCGCTCGAGTCGACGCCACCCGAGAGGAAGGCGCCGAGCGGCACCTCCGAGATCATCCGCAGGCGCACGCTTTCCTTCAGGCGATCGATCAGTTCCGCCTGCGCGTCTTCGTCGGAGATGACGGTTTGGCCGGTGAAGCGAACATCCCAGTAGCGGCGTGGGGCGGCCGGCGCCTGTCCGCGGCGCAGCAGAAGCGTGTGACCGGGCGGCAGCTTGTGAGCGGCGCTGTAGATCGTTCGTGGCTCGGGAACGTAGCCGAGGGCGAAGTAGTCCTCGACGGCGCGCGGATCGATCTCGAGAGGCAGGCCGCCATGGGCCACCAGCGCCTTCAGCTCCGAGCCGAACAGACATTGACCGTCGGCCAGCTGGGCGTAGTAGAGCGGCTTGACACCGAGGCGGTCTCGGGCGAGGAACAGTGTCTGCTTGCCCTCGTCCCAGATGGCGAACGCGAACATGCCGCGCAGCCGCTCGACGCAAGCCTCTCCCCAGGCCTCCCAGGCATGAACGATGACTTCGGTATCGCTGCGGGTGCGGAACACGTACCCGAGTGCCGTCAGCTCGGACATCAGCTCCCGATAGTTGTAGACCTCGCCGTTGTAGACGATGACCACGGAGCGGTCCGCGTTGAACAGCGGCTGCTGGCCGCTTTTCAAGTCGATGATCGACAGGCGCTTGTGGCCCAGCGCGACACCCGGCGCGCAGTGCGTGCCGGTCTCGTCGGGTCCGCGGTGATGCTGCGACTCGTTCATGCAAAGCAACGTGGCAGTGTCGAAGTGACGCTTGCCGCGCGAGTCCCAGATACCGACTATCCCGCACATCGTGAAGTCCTAGGTGAAGTCACCCTGCCCCGTCGTCCGTCGAGCCTCGGCTGCTCACTCGTGCCGCGACGGTCCGATCGACGCAGCGAGCCTACGTCTGCGATCGGAAGTTCGAAATCGCCCCGCTCGCTTCGCGCGCATACCACTCGACCGTTTCCGCCAGACCTTCCCGCAGATCGTGCGTCGGAACATAGCCGAGCAGGCGGAGCGCCTTGTTCACATCGGCCAGTGAATGGCGGATGTCACCTTCTCGAAAGTCGGCGAATTGCGGCGGAGCGACACGCAGCGACAGGTCCAGTCGCGACAGCGACGCCGCGATTGCCGCATGAAGCTCGCTGAGCGACGTTCGGTTGCCGACCGCGACGTTGTAGACCTGATTCAGCGCATCCGGATCTTCGACGAGCGCCGCGCGCAGGTTCGCCTGCACCACATTGGAGATGAAGCAGAAGTCTCTCGAGGTCTCGCCGTCGCCGTAGATGACGCAGGGCTCGTCGGCCAGCATCGCCGCGTACCAGCGCGGAATGACCGCCGCGTAGGCCCCCTGCGGGTCCTGTCGGGTACCGAAGACGTTGAAGTAGCGCAAGCCGATCGTGGAAAGTCCGTAGCAGCGTCCGAACACGTCCGCATACAGCTCGTTGAGGTACTTCGTGACCGCATAGGGCGACAGCGGGCGGCCGATCCTGTCTTCTACCTTCGGCGACGTCGGCGAGTCGCCGTAGGTCGAGCTCGAAGCGGCATAGACGAACCGCTCTACCCCCGCATCGCGCGCCGCCACGAGCACGTTGAGGAAGCCGGTGGCGTTGGTCCGGTGGGTTGCCAACGGCTCGCTGATCGAACGCGGCACGGAGCCGAGAGCGGCTTCGTGGAGCACGACCGCGACGCCTTCGCAGGCCGCGGCACAGGTCTGCTCGTCGCCGATATCGCCCTCGATGAAGCGATGCCGCGCCCATGCCGCTTCTCCGACCTGGCGTCTCACTTCGTCGAGATTGGAACGGTGGCCGGTCGAGAAGTTGTCGAGGCTGACCACCTCCTGCCCTGCGCGAAGCAGGACTTCGATCAGATGCGAGCCGATGAAGCCGGCACTGCCGGTCACCAGCCAGCGGCGCGTCCGTGCCCGCAGCTGCGCCTCGATGCCGGCGGGCAGGCCTGTCGTCACAGTCGCCAAACCTCGACCCCTCGCGCCCGCAAGGCCTGCAAGTCGGCGGTGCACTTCACATCGGTGTAGACGCCGCCTTCGAGCAGCTTTTCGAGCAGTTGATCGACCGGCCGCGCGACGAGCTCGCGATGCGAAACGGCGGCCACGATGGCACCGACGCGAGGCAGCTCGTCCCAGCCGAGGAGATCGACGCCGTACTCATGCCGCGCCTCCTCGGGCGAGGCCACTGGATCATGAACATGCACGGTCAGACCGTAGCTCTTCAACTCGTGAATGACGTCGATGACCTTGGAGTTGCGCAGGTCCGGGCAGTTTTCCTTGAAGGTCAGGCCAAGCACGATGGCGTCTCCGCCCTTGACCTTCTGGCCCGCGTTGATCATGCACTTGACGGTCTGCTCGGCGATGTACTTGCCCATGGCGTCGTTGATGCGACGCCCGGCAAGGATGACCTGCGGGTGATAGCCGAGCATCTCGGCCTTGTGCGTCAGGTAGTACGGATCCACGCCGATGCAATGGCCGCCTACCAGGCCGGGCCGGAACGGCAGGAAGTTCCACTTCGTGCCGGCCGCCTCGAGGACCTCCGTTGTGTCGATGCCGATGCGATGGAAGATCAGCGACAGTTCGTTGATGAGCGCGATGTTGATGTCGCGTTGCGTGTTCTCGATCACCTTCGCCGCTTCGGCCACCTTGATGCTCGCGGCCTTGTAGACGCCGGCGGTGATGATGCTGCCGTACACCTCGGCCACGAGATCGAGCGTACGCGGGCTGTCGCCGGAGACGACCTTGACGATCGTCTTGAGCGTGTGCGCCTTGTCTCCCGGGTTGATCCGCTCGGGCGAGTAGCCGACGAAGAAGTCCTTCTTCCACTTCAAGCCCGAATGCTCCTCGATGAGAGGGATGCACACCTCTTCCGTCGCCCCTGGGTAGACAGTCGACTCGAAGACGACCGTTGCGCCGCGCTTGAGATTTCGGCCCACCGAAATGCTCGCTCCGATCAGTGGCGAGAAGTCGGGGGTGTGAGCGTCGTCGACCGGCGTGGGAACGGCGACGACGATGAAATCGGCATCGCCGAGAGCCTTGGGGTCGGTCGTCGCATGCAGCTTTGCGGATGCCTTCAGCTGCTCGGAGCTCAGTTCACCGGTAGCGTCCTCGAAACGGCAAATCGCGTTGACTTTCTCTGCCGAGAGATCGAATCCAATGGTCGGATACGCCTTGCCGAATTCGACCGCCAGCGGCAGGCCGACGTAGCCCAGTCCCACCACGGCCACGGTCATCGTCCGATCTTTCATTTGGTGCCCATTTGTCCTCGATCACCCCGGGGACACGAATTGCCCCGCCTCTCCAACCTCGACGAGCAGTTCCTCGCCGATCGCGTCGACCGCGCCGGTGGTGACCCGCGATTCCGACGCCAGATAGAGGGCGAGCAGGAGCCGATTGCATAGCAGGTTCACCCGTCGGGGAATCCCCTGCGTCCAGTGGAAGATGTGCCCGAAGGCCGCCTCGTCGAAGCTCGGGTTGCCGGTCCACCCGACCTGCCGCAGTCGGTGCTCCACGTAGCCCTGAGTCTCTGCCGGATCCATCGGGCCGAGATGGCAGGAGGCGATGACCCGCTGCCGGAACTGCTCCATCGGCTTGGAAACGAGCAGCCTTCGCAGTTCAGGCTGCCCGACCAGAAAGGTCTGCAGCAGCGCCTGATTGCCGAGCTGGAAGTTCGACAGCATGCGCAGTTCCTCGACTGCTTCGCGGCTGAGGTTCTGTGCCTCGTCGACGATCAGCAAGGCTCGACTGCTTTGCGTCACCAGATGGGTCAGGAACGCCTCGATCGTCGCGATGAGTTCAGCCTTCGAAAGGTTCTTCGGCGCAATGCCGAAGGCCAGCGCAACCGAGCGCAGGAGATCATCGGCCTCCAGCTGTGTGCTGACGATCTGGGCGGCCACGATATCTTCCGATTCGAGTGCTCCCAGCAGCGTTCGCACCAAGGTGGTCTTGCCCGCGCCGATCTCGCCGGTCACGACGACGAAGCCTTCACTCTGGAAGACGCCGAACTTCAGATAAGACAGGGCGTTGGTGTGGCCGCGGCTGCTATAGAAGAAGGCGGGATCGGGATTGAGCCTGAAGGGCGATCCGGTGAAACCGAAGTGAGATTCGTACATCGCGAAGAAGTGAGGCCGCCGCTCTTACCAAGCAGCCCATCGACTGGGGGATCAATGCTATCGCGATCCTTCTCGAAACAGGACCACGCTGACAGTCTCCACCAGAACGACCAGATCGAGGAACAGCGAGTGGTTCTTTACGTAATAGAGGTCAAACTGGTGCTTCCTTCGAGCATCTTCGACCGAGGCTCCATAGCTATAGCGTACCTGCGCCCAACCCGTTACGCCGGGTTTGACGCTGTGCCGGATATCGTAAAACGGAATTTGTGCCTGAAGCTGCCGAACAAAACCCGGACGCTCGGGCCGCGGGCCGACCAAGCTCATCTCGCCGCGCAGGACGCTGACCAGCTGCGGCAGCTCGTCGATCCGACAGGCGCGAATCACCGCACCGACCCGCGTGACGCGCGAGTCGTTCTTCGTCGCCCACCGGGCCACGCCGTCCCCCTCGGCATCTATCGTCATGCTACGGAACTTCGGGCACATGAAGGAACGGCCACGGTACCCGACTCTTTCCTGAAGATAGAGGATCGGGCCACGACTGTCGAGCTTGATGGCGATTGCCGTCAAAACCATGATCGGAAACGTGATGACCAAGAGCAGCATCGACGCCACAAGATCGAAATCGCGCTTGATCGCCGTGCGCAGGTAGCCCTGCACGAATCCGTGTCCGTAGACGAGCCAGCTCGCCTTCAGGCTGTCAACGGGCACTTCGCCCCGCGTCCGTTCGGAAAAGGCGGCAAGGTCGAGGACGGGAATGCCACGAATGCGCGACGCCAGCAGCTGATCCATCGGCAACCCGACATCGCGCTGCTCCCGTACGGCAACGATGATCTCGTCGACCCGATGCTGGCGAGCCAATTCATCGATCGACAGGGCAGTGGAGAAGATCGGCAAGCGCCCCTCGCCAAACGGCGACGCCTCCATATGCTCGAACAATGGGGCGCTCTCGGAGGTGGTGCCGACGGGATAGAAGCCCACCAACACGTGCGGCCGGGCAAGACTCGTCGCGAGTTCGATCGCCACCTTCCTCGCTTCGGGCCCCGTCCCAACGATGAGAACGCGTCGCGCCCCGAATGCGGAGCGTCGCCCCAGATAGCCAACGCCGCGCACGACGACGAGGCCGAGGAACATGAACGGCACGGCAAAGAGCAGGAGCGGGTAAGCGTCGCGGCCGTCGCCGATCGTCCCCAGCACGAGGTACGCGACGCATGAACCCATCGCCATGGCCATGAAAGCCCGGCCCAACAAGAGGGGCAACCCGATGCGAATGGCCCCGCGCTGCCGATACAGGCCTACGAACGAATACAGCAGCGCCATGAAGACGGCGAATACGACCGCAACCGAAAGATCAACGGAGGGCGGATGAGACAAAGGGCGCCCGTCGAACGACAGGGGCAGTCGATCGATGGCCGACGTGAACGCCAGGAAACAGAACGCGAAATCGGCGACCATTTCCACCAGCGACCAAATCGAAATGTGATGTTTGAATATCGAAACCATCCCTACCGCTCCCTCAATTCGAGCAATGTCCGACCGATCGCGCTCACGCGCAAGAATCTTGATGGCCCGAGTCGGGGACTCTACTGAGGAAGGCCTCGGCGGGGGATCAAAAAAGGAGGGGGGTGACAGGCGCAAAAATGTGCATTAGTTCTCGGATTCTTTCTGTCACAAGATGGGCGGCGGCCCGATTGGATACTTCAGCCGGGCGCCGAGATGCTCGGCGACGCGGACGCCGGTCGTACCGTCCCGATGTTCCGGCAAGTCGCTGTCGTCGCCGTACGGCCAGGCTGCCCACGCCCGCGACTGACCCTCGACGCGCCACGCGGCTGTTGGCCCCGGGCCTAGCGTCGCCGATCCGGCACGCACGCCGATGGCCAGACAGGGAGTACGAAGGACGATCGCCTCCTCCCGGACATCCGGCGAGTCGGTCAGGACGCAGGCCGCGTTGCGCAACAGTTCGACCTGATTGGCGTACGCCTGCCCAGGCAGGTGGCATATCCGCTCGCCGAAGATCTCCCGGTGAAGCCGATGCCTGTCGAATTCCCGCTCCGCGTCCGGTCGCATCAGCAGCACCAGGGCGACGGAACGGCTGATGCGGCGCAAAAAGGCGATCAGCGCCACGACGGACTGGCGATCGGCGACGTGCTTCGGCCCCTCGATCAGGACGAGCGCGTAGCGGCCGTCTTCGCTCGAAAGCGGAATGACCATCCGATGGAATGCGCCGTTGCGCATCGGATCGGGCAAGGCGTGCAACGCCATCTGAACCGCGTCGACGAGAAGGCTGCCGACGCAGTGGATGCGGGCCACGGGAACGCCTTTGTTCGCCAATGCCCGGCTCGCCTTCTCGTACGTCGGGTACCACCAATCGGCCAGGTCCCCGGCCGATTCGCGCCCGCCCGGCCCGGGGGCTCGGGAGGGTTCGACGGGCAGGCCGTTGCCGACATGCACGACCGATACACCCATCGAGCGGGCGATCGCGGCGCACCCCAGCACCTCCTCGCCGCCGCTGAAGACAACGACAGCTTTGGGCGACGCCTTGTCGACGACGGACCTGAACTTCCTCTCCAACTCGGCGCGATCGCCTTCCTTCGCCGCCTCGGAACAGCCCAGAATGGTCAGACCCTGTTTCAGATCCAGTCTGTCGAACAAGACACCGCTCAGCGTGAGCGCGTCGTCGTCATGGACGCGCACCAGCTTGATCGTCAACGAAGCGACACGCTCGGCCATCGCAGCCATCAATGCGGCCGCCTTCACATGGTCGGCGAGGCTCGCCACCATGAAGAGCACGGGACGCCGCGTCGCCGTTGCGACCCGCGGAACATGGAGCGTCGGCGCGCTGGAAAGCAAAGGCGGCTCCGAGCCTCCTTCGCCGATTTCGTTGCGCTGGTCGCGCGCAACCTTCGCGACGCTCGCGGCGTCGATCAGCGTTTCGTCGCCAGCCGTGCGCGCCACGATCGCCCGGCTGCACAGCATGTTGATCCGCCGCGGAATTCCTCCTGTCCACCGGTAGATCTCGTCGAACGCGCCGGCATCGAAAGTCGGCCCGCCCTTCCAGCCGACCTTGCGCAAGCGATGCTCGACGTACGGGCGGGTCTCTTCACGCTCGAGGGGCCCCAGTTGGCAGGACACGCAGATCTGTTCGCGTACTGCCAACAGCTTCGCCGTGCCCATCATCGTTTGCAGCTCCGGCTGGCCGACGAGACAGATCTGCATGCCGCGTCCACTCGGCGCGCCGCGCATCGCCAGCCCGACCAGCTGATCCAAGGCATCGGTTTTCAGGTTCTGCGCCTCGTCGATGACGAGCACGGCACGTTGCCGTTGCACACGAAGATGGGCCAGGAACGAGCGCAGACCTGCGGCGAGCGCCATGGGGCCCTCGCGGGCGGAGGAGAGGCCGAATCCGATCGATATGGCCCGCAGCAGCTCTTCGGGGTCGAGCTGCGTGCTGACAATCTGCGCCACGACGAAGTACTCGGGTTTCAGCTCGCGCAGGACGGCTCGGACGGCAGTCGTCTTGCCTGCGCCGATATCGCCGCTCATGACAGTGAAGCCGGACGCTTCCGACAGCCCTCGTCGCAGCGCCGCCAAGGCCCGGTGGTGACCGTGACTATCGAAGTAAAAGTCGGGGTCGGGGCTCAGCTGAAACGGTAGGCCGTTCATGCCGAAGTGGATGCGAGCATGTGAGCGCGCAGTATGCCAAGGACTCGATGAATCTCCCAAGTGGCCTCGCGCTCGTGCAACGATGAAAGCCGCGCCCTCTAGAATCGTTGCATGCTCGACGTGCGCTTGCCGCAACGTGCGCTCGGCGACCGCAGTCGGGCGTGACCGACCCCATACGAGCGTGGCGAAAGAAGTCCATGCCCGTCGAAAGCAACGCGTTCGGCCTTCGACTCGCTGCGGCCCTTACCGCAGTGGGCGCCTTGGCCGCGGGGATCGTTCTTGCCGTGCACCATCCGTCGCGGCCCGGAATCGCACTCGCTGCGCTCGCGCTCTGGGTCGCTGCCACGACGCGCTGGCCCCGCTTGTGGCTCTTCGTCCTGCCGGCCGTCCTTCCCGCAGCCAACTTCGCGCCGTGGACGGGATGGATCGTCTTCGACGAGTTCGATCTCGTCTTCATGGGTGCAGCGGCGACCGGCTTCGCGGCCCTTGTCCGCCCCGCTCGCGACCGCGCCCTGCCAGGAGCAGCGCCCGGACGGGGCGGCCTGTCGCGCTGGCAACTCATCCCGCTGCTGCTGTGCGCCGCCACGGCGTCCCTCGCCGTCGTGCACGGCCTCGCGGCCGGTGGCGGCGGATCCATCGGCTGGTACGACGAATACTTGGACCCGCTCAATGCGCTGCGCGCTGGCAAGGGGCTGATCTATGCGCTGCTGCTGATGCCGCTGATACAGCACGAGTTTCGCCGCTCGGGAGACGAGGTCGTTCGACACGTTGCCGCGGGCATGCTGGCGGGCACGACCATCGTCGTCATTGCCGTCGTCGTTGAACGCACCGCTTACCCCGGTCTCTTCGACTTCTCGCAGCCCTACCGGACGACGGCATTGTTCTGGGAAATGCACGTGGGAGGTGCCGCGATCGACGGCTATCTTGCGCTGAGCTGGCCCTTTGTCGCGTGGGCGGTGCAGCGCTCGCGAACACCCTTGCGCTGGGCGCTGGCGGCCGCGCTCGCGCTACTCGTCGGCTATGCCTGTCTGACCACGTTCTCGCGCGGTCTGTACCTGGGAGTTCTCGGCGGAATCGGCGTGCTCTACCTCGGACTGGCCCGCCAACCCGCTTGTACGAAACTGCCACCCTGGCGGCGCCGCGCCGACATCATGCTGGTGGTCGCCCTGCTTGCGCAGGTCGCTGCCGTGATCGGCACGGAGTCCTTCATGCGGGCCCGCATGAAGGATGCCGAAGGCGATCTAGCCCGGCGCCTGGTTCATTGGCAGCGCGGTATCCGGTTGCTGCACGACCCCGCGGACTGGTCGTTCGGCAGAGGATCGGGACGGCTACCGGCGGAGTATGCCGAGTCGGTGCTGGAAGACGAGTTGCCCGGATCGGCGCAAGCGGTCTCCAACATCGCGGGTACCCACCTGATCCTGAACGGTCCCGGCCACCTCGAAGCGCTGGCCGGACGCTATGCGTTGACTCAACGCGTACCGATCGAATCGATCGCCTTCAGCGCCGCCTTCGACGTACACGTCGACAAACCCGTGCGCCTCGGTGTCAGCGTGTGCACGATGCACCTGCTCTACGAGGGGGTATGCCAGCGCGCAGAGATGAACATTCTTCCCGGTGCCGCTCCCTGGCAGCGGATGAGCCTGCACCTGAACGGCCCACGCCTTCCGGGCGACATCCGGACGCTGCCGACAGCGGTGTTCGCCATCACCGTGCTCGATGCGAATTCGCGCGTCGAACTCGACAACATCGCGCTCCTCGACGACCGTCTCGCCAATGTGCTGCAAAACGGCGACTTTTCCCAAGGGCTTGCCCACTGGTTTCCCCTTGCCAGGAACTACTTCGTCCCCTGGCACATCGACAACTTCTATCTGGAGCTGCTCATCGAGCATGGCGCGGCCGGACTGGTGGCGGTCGCGCTGCTCCTTGCAAGCGCACTGGCGACGCTGCTCTCGGCCCGACCGCGCGAATCAGCCGGAGCGCCCTATTTCGCGGCCTCTCTCGTCAGCGCCTTGCTCGTTGGTACAGTGAGCAGCCTGATGGACACGCCGCGAGTGGCCTTCCTCCTGTTCTTCCTCGCCTTGCTATCGATCCAGCTCGGCTCGACTCGCGGCGCCTTTGGACGGCTCTGATGTCGCTTCCCGCCCGCCTGCCGCCGCGGCCAGGATCTGCGCCCCGGAATCGGCGCCTGCTGCTTGGCGGGTCGGCATTGCTCGTGGTCGCATTGCTCCTCACGTTCACCGTGGCCTTGCACCGCATCGACGTACCGCCGCGGTCGCTGGCAAGCTACATCGAACGTCGCGTCGAGCAGCATTACGGATTGCTCGGTCGGTCGGGCCTCTGGCTCGCCCACTTCCTCACCGCGTTGGACCGCGGTAAGAGAGAGACGCCGATCCCCTTAGCGATCCGAATCGGTGCCCAGATCGAAGCGCCGCCGTTGCCGGCCATCGCGGCGATGAATCCGGTCGTCGTGGCGTCGGTCGCGGAAGTGCGCCGCGCCATCGAGCACGCACAGGCGGGCGATGTCATCACGCTCCAGCCCGGGACCTACCGCTTTTCCGGCTCGAGTATCTTCGTCACGCGACCCGGTACCGCCGGCGCCAACATCGTCGTCCGCGCGATTCGCCCGCGCACGGTCTTCGTCGAAATGGACAATCTCGAAGGATTCGTGATCGTGGCGCCGTTCTGGCGCTTCGAGAATCTCACGATTCGCGGCGTGTGCCGCGACCATTCGCAGTGCGATCACGCCTTTCATGTGGTCGGCGGAGCGACGAATTTCTTCGCTCGCAACAACACCCTGATCGACTTCAACGCCCACATCAAGGTGAATGGACAGGACCGGCACTTTCCAGACGATGGATGGATCGAGGGCAACACGATGACCAACACGGCGGCCCGGCAAACCGACAACCCCGTCACGCCCTTCGACCTCGTCGCGGCCAGCCGCTGGACGGTCCGGGGCAACCTGATCAGCGACTTCGTCAAGGCGAAAGGTAACCGAATCAGCTACGGCGCATTCGCCAAGGGCGGCGGCACCGACAACCGTTTCGAGCGCAATGTCGTGCTGTGCGAGCACCTGCTGCGCGACACTCCGGGTTGGCGAATCGGGCTGTCTTTGGGAGGTGGCGGCTCGGGCGAAGGAAGCAAGTTCTGTCGTGACGGCATCTGCTCCATCGAGCAGGGAGGCAGCGCTATCGAATCGAACCTCATCGCCTTCTGTTCCGACGACGGCATATACGTCAACCGCGGCGCCGACAGCCGAATCCTGGACAACACGTTGATCGACACCGGCGGCATTGTGGTTCGCTTCGTCGAGAGCGGAGCCGACGTCGAAGGCAACCTCGTGGACGGTGCGATCCGCAGTCGCGACGGCGCAGCGCTGCATGCCGAAGACAACCTGACGAGCAGCGTCAGCGCGTTGTACTTCGGGTACCACTCGCAGCGGCAGCTTTTTCGTGACGCATTGGCGCTCGATCTGGCGTGGTCCATGCCGCCGCCACGGCAGCGGTCAGGCGAGACCAGGTCATCGGAGCTTTGCCGGGCGACGCGCCCGTCCCAGCCTGTGTACGGCGCATTCGAGGACGTCGCGCGATGCTGGAGATGATGCAACGTGCCGACGACGGGTCTCGCGAAGCCATTTGATGTGGCATCGTGACCTGCCCCCTGCATGCGCATCGTCCTGCCGTCGAGCGGAGCGTCGGCGACCAGGTCCTTGCTCCGCGTTGCGCGTTTCCGGTCCCATACACCCTCGAGGGCGGGGCAAAGACCTCGGCACTTGGAGGGAAGACCAACTCGCGGCCAACTACACCGGCGCCTCAAGCCGTAACGCCTGTCGCCGTGGAACAGCCGCAGATCCACTTCGACGACGGCGCTGCCTACGAAGAGTTCATGGGCAGGTGGAGCCGGCTCGTCGGTGACACTTTCCTGCACTGGCTCGCCCCGTGCCGGGGTTGCGATGGGTCGACGTGGGCTGCGGAAACGGCGCGTTCACCGAGATGCTCTTGGAGCGCTGTTTACCGACCGCGGTGCAGGGCATCGATCCCTCGGCCGAACAGCTCGCCTTCGCCCGCACCCGCTTGGCCGCCGACGCGCCGGCCGAGTTCCGGGTCGGCGACGCACAGGGCCTGCCCTATGCGGACGCGTCCTTCGATGCCGCGGTGATGGCGCTGGTGATCTTCTTCGTGCCCGATCTCTGCGAAGGGCGTCGCCGAGATGCGGCGCGTGGTGAAGCCCGGCGGCAGCATCTCGGCCTATGCGTGGGACATCCTCGGCGGCGGCTTCCCCTTCGCCGCGGTGCAGGAGGAAATGGCCGTGCTCGGCGTGCCGCCTTGGCCGCCTCGTCGTACACGCTGCGGCCGTCGCTCTTGCGCCCAACCACGAGTCGCCGCTTCAACTCTTCCATACCGTCTGACATCACGTTCCCACGTCCAACTACGTGGGAACGTAGCCTGTCAGAGCGCGGCGCCTCACTCAAGGACGGGGTTCATTGCGCGCTTACCAATGAACCCCGGTAAGCGGTCAATAGACCGCGCCCTTGCGTCGAGAGGCTACCGCTACCTCAGGGCGCTGCTCGTTGAGTTGCCAAAGGCCACCATCGTCGAGGACTACGAGGCCCTGCTGCCCTGGCGCCTTGCCACGGCATAACGCTGTCAGTAGCAGGCGCTCGGCGCAAGGGCGCGGTCTATTGACCGTTACAAGGCTTTGGCAGGCAGCAGGACAACGTCGTGCCCCAGCTTGCTGAGCTCGCGCGCCCAGTGCTGTGCACCTCCGCAGGCCTCCATGCCGATCAGGCAGTGAGGGCGACCGGCGAACTGCTCCAGGAACTTTGCTCGCTTACCTGGAAGTTTCGGATCTCGCTCGTCTCCGGAACCACCCAGTAGGCCCGGAAGAATTTTTTCGCAACGTCGACACCGACGACAGTAGGTACGGCATTCATTTCGGGTGCAGTTTGCGTGTTGGTGGTGGACTCCGCGATCGCGTCGCCTGCCGTCTGAAGATGGGCAAGGTGACTCTCTACCAGTCATGAATCGTCGGGTTCTTGAACGTGTAGTGGTTGGGCACCG